>CAJQQM010000012.1 GCA_905480485.1 uncultured Aureispira sp. | reverse complement strand
TGTAACTAATTATAGCCTCGCTGCGACTTACTAAGTCGGTGCCATAATTGACAAAGGTGCAATGCCTAAAATTATAATTACCTCCACGTATTCCAATGAAATTATATTGATTGGAGTTGGCAATTACTGTATTGGTCATTTTTATATCAGCCCCTCGGCCCAAAACACCCGATCGTTCAACATTGTATATCTTACAACTGTTCATGGACAATTTATAATTGCTATTGGTCGAAAAAGAATCTACAAAAACACCATCTACGGCATTTCTTATAATCGTTCCATCAATGATATTATTTCGGCTCGTTTTGCTAAGGTATATGCCATTGTGATGAAATGTAATGAATTGATAATCTTCTTCGAGTCGGTGTGTTTTAAATTCGACTGGATTGCTAAGGTTGCCGCCTACATTAGATTCTATACATGATTCATGACCAATATACAATAAAGCCCTGTCTCCAGGCCTTGTCGTAGGCCCGCCAAACATATAAATTTCAGTACCTCCTGGAATTACAATACAGGAGTTGCTATCGATAGCAACAACTCCCATAAAAATATAAGGTTTACTGTTGTTGAGCGTAAGCGTTGTATTGGTGTAACTAGTTAGGTATCCTACTTGCCCGATATAGTTGGCATTCCATCCGTACGCAAACAATACTACCTTCTGTGTTCCTCCGCCCTCCGTTTCAAATAGTATAGAGTCTTTACGAATCGCATCTCCATTGTTGGGGTCGATGTACACATTGGCAAAAATATAAATACTGTCACCGGCAGGAATCTCTATGTCATTACTACTGCTGCCTGTAAAACCGTCTATGTTGATATTAAAATCAGATTGGTCACCTCCGCCCAAAAACACATTTTTTAATAAGATAATTTGGTCATGAGGATTATAAACCTTGAAACGTCGGGTGGCATTGCCTAGGCCCGTAAAGACTGTATCGAAAGTTAGAGTGTCGAGCGAAAACTCTAAACCAGCTCCGTTTTCGGTGATGAATTGGTCTTTTTTACAGGCCGAAAGTTGCCAAATCAAAAAAAGTACGGCAAAGCTGAGTAGTAGGTTGCTTGTTCTAATATTCATTCTCATTTTTTTATTCAATAAACAAATATACTTCAATAATTTAGGATGCCCCGAAAATCACTAAAGTATTTGTGCAGGGAATTTAGCATTAACATGAGCTCGAAATTAAAAATATCGCTGTAATGCCTAAGTTATGTAAAGTTGTTGTTCAAATAATAAGAGGGATTTAGGGTTTCGTATTACTTCCGTTATTGAATAAAAAATGCTTAAAGCTTGAAGCGCTTTTTTTACGGTGAATAATGATTAGTATTGCAGCATTACTTTAAGGTCAAAACGCATAACTAAAACGTAAAGTAACCGTAAAATGTTGACTTTTTAGGTTCTGAAAATGGCAGTTCTAAGTAGGAATAGCAATATTTTTTGATCAAAAATGATTGAAATTTTCGAGGATTTGATCCGGTTTTTAAAAAGGTATTACAGGACCTTTACAAAGTCAGACCATTGGTTATAGCTATCTTTTTTCTTAATTTTTAAAAGAGCACTCGACCTTTTTAATTTTAGGATCGTTTACATACATATAGCAGTCAAAGTTTTATGGAAATCCAAACAAACTTTACGGCTTGTTTTTTGTAGATATTAGGTAACCCACCATGTACGTCACTAAAAACTAAACCCTATGATTCCCAAAATACATGTAAAGGCCGCTTTATTGATAGTGTTTTTTTGTTGCTATCATCTGTGTAAAGGGCAAGAAGTTGCACAACAAAAGCAATACTGTTCCAAAAGCAAGGTTCAGCAAACTACAACAAAGAAATTAATTACGAATCCAATCGTCCCTACAGCACCGAGGTCTAGCCGAAAGGTTAGTATCCCAAAGAATTATATTCCACCAGTCGCCAAAGACCACGAAATTATTTTTCCCGAAACATATGCCGGAATAAAAAAACAACGGTTTTTGAGAAAAAAGCGAAAGAAAAGTAAACAAAAGGGATGTATTGCACGTGCCTTTTAGATGAGTTCAAACCCACTGCACACTCCTAAAGCTCATTCATAGTACAGTTTTTTCAAAAATGAAAGCCTTGAAAGTAATTTCAGGGCTTTTTTTTTGGCCTCTAGCCATCAAAAAGAGTACCTTATCTATGAATAAATTATGATAAAGATATGATTGATTTTCTTAGACAGCGGTTGATGAGTTTTAAATGGGCATTTAAAGGATTTTTTGACCTTTTCAATAGCCACCCGAATGCACAGATTCATTTGCTAGCAACTACTGTAGTAGTACCCGCCATCTTTTTTTTTAGATTGTCGTCAATAGAAACTTGCCTCATAGTATTGTGTGTGGCTTTTGTGCTGTCTATGGAAGCACTCAATTCGGCCCTTGAGTATTTGTCAGACTTCGTTTCTTCAGAAGAAGATGCTTTGATTGGCAAAGCCAAAGATATTGCTGCTGCAGCCGTTTTGATAGCTGCAATTGCGGCGACAGTAGTAGCAGGTATTATATTTTTACCTAAAATTACAGCATGGTATCTTTCGTTTTAAGGAAGGGTTTTGATTAAGGCGTCCCACATTTTGGCCGCGGTTAAATCCCAAGAAAAATGCCTGCGATGTATTCGGCCTTTTTCAATCAAATGTTCTCTTAGTTGCGGTGTTTCGTATAGTTCTATCATTTTTTCGGCAATAGAGTCGACCGAATGCGGGTTGCACAATAAACCTGCATCACCCACCACTTCGGGCATAGACGAACAATCCGAACTTATCGCGGGCACATCGCAATACATTGCCTCGAGTATAGGGATGCCAAAACCCTCAAAAAGAGAGACATAAGTTAGTGCAAAGGCCGATGCTACGATAGAAGCAAGGGATATGTCGTCTACATAACCCAAAAAAACAATCGAATCTTTGTGTTCAAGCCTTTCCATCAAAGCACCTGTTTCGCCCGTTTGCCAGGCCATTCTTCCTGCTAATAGCAGCTTCATGGTGGATTTTGTTTTAGATTTGAATTGGTCAAAAGCTTGAAGTAGCCGAGGGATATTTTTGCGGGGGTGAATTGAACCAAGATACAAGAAATAAGCTTGTCCATCGGCATACTTTTGTTGTATTATTCTTTTTTTTGATGCTTCAATTGGACGATAATTGTCATGACTGCCGTTGTATACAACATCAATTTTATCTGCATTGACACCAAAACTATCAACTAGGTCTTGTTTGGAAAATGCCGATACTGTTGCAATCCTCCTCGCCTTTTGAGCAAATTTTGGCACAAAATATTGATAATATTTTAGTGCAATATAAGGGATGTGATAACCAAAGTGTTTCCAGGCAATATCGTGCAACACCATTAGGGTTGGCACCTTGCTGCCTATGACCAAAAACCCATCGGGTGACACAAAAATAGCTGGTTTTATCTTTTTCAGTAAACGTTTAACCGACCATTCATACCACCATATAAATAAAAAGGGATGGCGTGCCGGCGGATAAACATAGTGTCCTTTGACATTGTCGGCAAATATAAAACGCTGGTCGAATGGACGGTCGAAAATAAAGATAAACTCGTGTTCAGGGTGGGCTTCGACCCACCTTTTAAGTACTTCGTGACTAAACCACCCGATTCCCTCGAGTTTGTCTGCCAATAGAAAACGAGTATTGATTGCTATTTTCATAATAAATTTAAGGCTTCGGTTAGCTGATGCACCGGTAAGTGACATTGTTGGTCGATACAAACTAAAAACGAATCTTTTTGGGAAGCTTCTTGTGCTTCATAATACACAAAGGTATCAAAAAAGATATTCTTTAAAACAGGATTGGCATAAATAGACCAATCTGCTGCCTTAATTCGGATACTTTTTAAAGGGTAAACTTCTCTAAAAAGGGCAGCGGCCCAATACCCAAAAGATTGTGGATATTTTATGAGTGTTTTTTGGAGAACGGCAAGCATTTTTAGGCCCTGTTCGTGATAACTGTTGTTGTCTAGCAAGAAACTGAGCTTTTGTAAATTATGTAGCATAACAGCATTGCCCGAAGGTGTAGCACTATCGTAGATAGATTTTTTGTGCAGCAGCACATCGGTTTGTTTGGCCGAGGTAAAGAAGTACAAGCCGTCTTTTTGGTCCAAAAAGTGGTTGTTTACGTACTCAGTATAGCGTTCGGCTAGTTGTAGATATTGTTGAGATTGACTGCATTGATAGGCTTCTAGCAGTGCTTCTATAAGCAAGGCATAATCGTCTAAAAAGGCCGTGTATTTGCCTACTCCATCTTTGTAGCTATGGTAGAGTTCTAGCGAAGCACCCTCTACTTTCAAGGCCTTCGTCAAAAAATTTAAGGATTGCAGTGCGTAGCGTTTATAGCGTTCATCTGATAAAGCCTGAGAAGCTTTGAGTAGGGCCGTAATCATCATTGCATTCCAATCCAAAAGTATTTTGTCATCCAAACCAGGACGGATGCGTGTTTCTCTCAAGTCAAGAAGTAATGCTTTAGAATGGTTTAATTGTTTTCGAAGCTTACTTGGGTCTAATTGATAGTTTTCACAAAAGGACAAAAAATCATGTTGCTGATGTAAAATATTGCTGTTTTCCCAGTTTCCGTCTTCGGTGACATCATAAAAGGCACAAAATACAGCAGCATCTTTCCCTAATTTAGCATCAATTTCTGCTTTAGACCAAATATAAAATTTTCCCTCTACCCCTTCTGAGTCTGCATCCAAAGCAGCATAAAAACCGCCGGAGGGAGCCGTCATTTCTCGTTGCAACCATTCAAAGGTTTCGGCAATACATTGTCGATAGCTTTCATTCGCTTCGATTTTGTAGCTGTCGGCCATTAAACCAATTAGTAGCGCATTGTCATAAAGCATCTTTTCGAAGTGGGGAACTAGCCATTTTTCGTCAACGGCATACCTTGAAAATCCACCACCAAGGTGGTCGTAAATACCGCCGTTCATCATGCTTTTTAGCGAACAGTTGAGCTGTTCAAGTGCTCCTTGATGTTTCTCTGACAAATAGTAGTTGAGGCAAAACCGTAGGGCCATCGTAGCTGGAAATTTTGGAGCCGATCCAAAGCCTCCGTGCGTCCGGTCAAAAGATTGTGAAAGTTTGTTATAAAGTGTATTGATATCGGCTTGTTGCCAGACGCTTGAAGTGCTATCGATGGCAATATCTTGTACAAAATGTACCTGCGCTTTGCTGATATGAGCGGTTATTTTGTCTGCTTGGCCTTCAATTTCATCTCTTCGATGGCGAAATGCCAAATTTAAGTTGTGTATTACTTCGGTCCAAGAAGTTCTTCGGTAGGCATTTTTGGGTGGAAAATAGGTGCCGCCAAAAAAAGGACGTCCATCCGGCGTAAGAAAACAGTTTAAGGGCCAGCCTCCCTGTCCGTTTTGTATAAGTTGCACCGCTTCCATATAAATCGCATCAATATCAGGTCGTTCTTCGCGATCGACTTTGATATTGATAAAATGTTCATTCATGTAGTCAGCAACAATAGGATCTTCAAAAGATTCGCGTTCCATCACATGGCACCAATGACAGGTAGAGTAGCCTATACTTACTAAAATAGGTTTGTCAAGCTCTTTGGCTTTGTTCAAGGTGTCGTTATTCCAAGGATGCCATGCTACCGGATTGTACGCGTGTTGCAAAAGATAAGGACTCGATTCATGAATTAACAATTTGGCTTTTTTAGCTGATTTTTTCATGGTGGTTAGGCGTTTTTGCGCAAACGCGGAAAAATAAGTAGCAAATTGTAGAGTGCCTGAATCGTAATTACAATCCACAAAGCGATGTCTTCAGTCCAGTATATTTGATAAATACCCAAGGCAATAGCGATGCCTAATGCGTTGATGGATAAAAAACGGCGAATTTTAATTTTATTTTTCCTTCTAAAAAAAATAAGCTGCAGTAGATTGATCAGAATTATGTACAAACCTAGTTGAAAAAAAACAAGTGCAAGGTTATCAATGGTTCGGGCTTCTTTTCTTTTAATAAACTCACGGTACAATTGTTCTTCTTTTTTTTCTGCTTCATTGAGCGACTCGAAATCTTTAACAATATCGGCACTTTCAAGAGGAGAATAAAATTCGAGCTTGAGGCTCGGCCGGTGTTTTATGATGACCATACGGTTGTTTTGTTCATCCGGATGATTTTTGACACCGATAAAGCTCAACAGCGTAGCACCAATTAGAATCCACAAAAGGGCGATTATTTTTTTCATTAAATGTGTGTGTGAAATTAGCATGAAGTAACAAAAATACATTTTTTTTGTCTAAACTACACGATTAATCAAATCTAGGTCAGTTCTGAAGCATTCTTACTTATTTTTGTAACATTTTTAGGCAGTTATAGTTTTAATAATTCCATCATAGAAATAGCAAAAAGCCTGTTTTGTATCTACAATGAACAATCGTGCGCATACGATTTAACGATTTTTTTGAAGTGAATTGAGCTATAAATGTTTTGTATTAATTTAATGAAAACAATATTTTAGTTTAACTTTAATAAATTAATTTAACCGCAAGATGTAGCTCAATGAAAAAGAAACAGGACAAGCAGCCTGTCTTTAACAGGCGTTCATTTATTAGTCGTTCGGCTGTTATGGCAGCAGCAAGTATGCTAGGTGTTCCAGTTGTATTTGCCAATAAGTTACCCAAGGGGATGAGCTTGATAGGGTTTGATGCTTTTAAGGATGCCGTTCCACCAGGCAAAAGTAAAGATTTGCTAGTGCTTAATGACCGTCCTTGGAATGTGGAAACTCCACCGCACCTTCTTGACCCTAAAGTTACGCCCGCGGATGTTTTTTTTGTGCGCAACAACGGAATGGTTCCCGAAAATATCTCAGAAGAAGATTGGACGCTGACCATAGAAGGTGAAGCCGTTAAGCAATCAAAGACCTATAGCCTAAAAGAATTGAAATCAAAATTCGAGCAATATTC
>CAJQQM010000011.1 GCA_905480485.1 uncultured Aureispira sp. | reverse complement strand
TGAGTTACTTGTTTAGTGCACAAAACACAAACGGTTGTCGGGTCGACAGCATTGTAATCATCGATGTAACCA
The DNA here is from genome assembly GCA_905480485.1 of uncultured Aureispira sp. GTDB lineage: Bacteria > Bacteroidota > Bacteroidia > Chitinophagales > Saprospiraceae > Aureispira. The sequence goes on along the minus strand of CAJQQM010000011.1, from coordinate 16,605 downwards.
AACCCCGACGGGCAGCCGCCCCGACAGGCTTTAGCCCGAACGGCGATGGGGTCAACGATTACTTTTTTGTACAAGGTGGCACAAAAGTGGCGGAAGTAGCCTTGTTTAGAGTGTATGACCGCTGGGGCGAATTAGTCTTTGAGGGTCAAAGCCTAGAAATTAATATCCCGGAACAAGGATGGAACGGTACCTTTAGAGGACAAGAGTGTAGTTCGGGAATCTATACCTGGTATGCCGATGTCTTGTTTAAAGACGGTGAAACCACGCAGCTAAAAGGAGATGTTACCCTGTTGCGCTAAGTAGCGATTCAACGTCCACAAAAAAAGCCGAAAAATTTATTTTTCGGCTTTTTTTATACCTACATTGTAATTATTAATCCAAGAAATAAAAATTGCTTTAAATGATAAAAATACGCTGGGGAAAGTGGCTCATTGCCACAGCAGTCTTTATCAGTTTTTTAATGCACTTTAGACACTTTTCTAAAGATTTAATGAGTATTCATGTTTGGCGTCAGACCCAAACTCAAGCTACTATTAATAGTTTTTATGAAGAAGATTTTACTATTCTAAATCCAAAAAGAGACGAAAGAGGGGAAACAGAAGGCCTCTTTAGGATGGAATTCCCGCTTATGCAATGGTTGGTTGCCTCAGGATATCATGTTTTTGGCAAAAGTATCATACTCACTAGAATCACGATGTTTTTGTTAGGTATCTGTTCGATGTTGGGCTTATATTATTTGATGAAAACAGTGCTCAAAAGTGAAATGTCTGCTGTTGTTGCTAGTTGGACACTTGCATTTTCACCCTGTTTTTACTATTATACCATCAATCCAATGCCGGATAATTTATCGTTAGCAACGGCTATTTGGGGGCTGGTATTTTTCTTTAAATGGCAGGAACATCAAAATTTAAGCTATGCAATAGGCGCAAGTTTACTGTTTTCGATAGCTAGCCTGTGTAAGTTGCCCTTTGTTTTGTACTACATATTACCCACTATTTATTTTGTATTGAATTTTAGAAATATATACAAAAAACGATATTTGATAGAGGCTTTTGTTTTTTTTATACCCTTTTTAGGTCCTGTCCTTTGGTACCTCTGGGTTATTCCTACTTGGGGAGGAAATATGATTCTCAAAGGGGTTACAGATAATCAGGTAGCTTGGACTGAATTATTTCATTACGCAGTACATACGTTTTGTTCTACACTACCTGAACTTCTAATCAATTATGGAGCGGTCTTGTTTTTTTTGGTAGGGTGCTACTCTTTTATTAAGAATAAGAAATACAAAAATCAATATTTTAAATATTTATTGGGCTTATTGCTGCTACTACTTTGTTATTACTTTTATGAAATTAATGCCATTGCTGATGTGCATGATTATTATTTGTTCCCATTCTATCCATTAATATCTGTGGTCGTCAGTTATGGGGCATTTCAGCTATATAGTTATGGTCAAAAGGGTCGGTGGATAAGTTATTTGATGCTCATATCAATCCCTGTTCTATGTTTTTTAAGAATGCAGGTACGTTGGAATCCTACTGCTCCAGGCTTCAACAAAGATTTACTTACATATCAGAAAGATTTACGTGCTGCAGTCCCTGATGATGCCTTAGTGGTAGCAGGGAATGATATTTCTCATTTTATCTTTTTTTACTACATCGACAAAAAAGGTTGGGGCTTTCACGACAATAATCTAAACGCATCAGATCTAAAAGAAATGATTAATAAAGGTGCAAAATATTTATACCTAGATGATACACAATTGCTTGAAAATGATAGTTTATTTAAGTTAACCGATTCACTAGTGTTAAAAAAAGGCTCTATTGAAGTGTATAAATTGAGGGCGCAATAAGGTTTATCGCGTTCTTAAATTTTCTATTAAGAAATCCATCCCATTCTGAACATACCAAAGCTTGTAAAATAGTTTGGCAAAGACCATTTTTTCCCATTGCTTGTAGTTGGGTTCGTCGATATAAGGGTTGCCAACAGAAGGGAAGCGCCATTCATGAGCAGCGATTTCAGCCTTGGTTTCAAAATCAGGGTGATAAGGGTTGTCTTTGTAGAGTGTTAATGTCAAAAATCGTATTTTGTTTTTATCTCCCGAACTAAGTTGAACATGAATACCAAAGAGGGAACAATCGATGATTTTTGTTCCACTATAAAAAAGGCTGAAGTCAGTATCGGGCCACTTTATTCTACAAAGAAGCCAACAATTCAACCATTCGTTGATAGATAGTAGATCTTTCGATACTGTCGAATGCAGCGACTGTTCCCAAGCAGAGGGCTGTTCTTTGCTAAGTTGTTGGACTAAGTTTTGTAAATTCATTTTATTTGATGTTTGGCGATTAGGCCACAAATTTTTCCGTTTTCAACAACGGGTAAGGCGGTAATTTTAAAATCTAGCATTAATTGTTCTGCCTTATATAACAAACAATCTTTAGGGATAGTTTTAGGTTGTTTGGTCATAATATCAATTGCTCTTAATTCAAAAAAATGTTGTTCTTGATATTTATTAAGTGCCCGCCTCAAGTCTCCGTCTGTAATAATACCTTCTATGACTTGATTTGAATCAACGATAATTACCATCCCAAACATACCGGAGGACATCTGCACCAATACTTCTTTAATTGGTACATTAGCTTGAATATAGGGTAGGTTATTTTGTTGCATAACCTGTTCAACGGTTATCACCAGTTTGCGACCAAGATTGCCACCTGGGTGATTTAAGGCAAAATCATTTTCATTGAATTGTTTAATCTTTATCAGGCTTGCAGCAATAGCATCTCCCATGGCCATGCTTGTAATTGAAGAGGCCATAGGGACAACCGACAAAGAGGAGGCTTCTTGGGTTATGCCGATATCTAATACAAATTGAGCAAGCTTTGCCAAGGTCGAATTTGGGTGCCCTGTCAAGCTAATATGTGGTATCTTTAACCGTTTGAGATGCGGGATAAGTTGAAGAATTTCATCCGTTTCGCCAGAATAGGAAATACTCACGAAGCAATCTTCTGGCATTAAAATCCCCAAATCACCATGCAGTGCTTCTGCGGGGTGTAGAAAAAAACTAGGACTACCAGTACTAGCTAAGGTAGCAGCAATTTTTTTGGCAACTAATCCAGATTTTCCTATTCCACATAGAATAATTCTACCCCGGCATAGAGACAAAAAATGAATAGCTTCGTCGAAAGACGTATCTAATTTTGAAGCCAAATTTGCAATTGCTTTAGATTCGATTTCGAAAACATTTCTAGCAATAGGAGAGGAGGATAAATCTACATTAGGGACTAAATTAAAGCGGGGTTGTATTTGGCCAATCCTTTGATGTGGGGTTAATGAACTGCCTTCAGAACAAAGGTGCAGCAAGGTCCCTGAATGAGGTGCATAAATCGAGCATTCAATTGGGCCTACCAATAAAATGCAAATTTCGGTCCCTGAAGTTATGTAGTTGCCTGAGGCTTGAAGCCACCGTTTTAGGGTTACATTGCTTGGAAAAGGATTCAGGCGAGGGATATTTATATTGATCTCATTCATACATTCGAATTAAAATAGATTCAAAATGGGTGTTCTTTGATTAAAGAATTGGTAATGGACGGACTAGTTTTCCCTATAAATGTAGCATCCAATTAATCAAATACAAATATAGGAGTTGTTTTTGCAAAAAAAATCTTATTTTTGACTTTATAACTACATAAAATTCATTTAGGTGAATTATTATTTATTATCCATTAAACAATTTTATCATGGGAAGAGGAGATAAAAGGTCTAAAAAAGGAAAAATTACACTAAGTTCTTACGGGAACTCACGTTTAAAATCTAAGTCCTTAAAGGCTAAAAAAAGAGCAAAAAAATAATTCTTTTTTAAACCCCTGCTTGCTTAATCAGGGGTTTTTTATTGTATGGCACTGATAGATATACCCAATTCAATTTATTATTATACCAAATTTAAATCAATATGAAAAATACACTTATAATTGTAAGCTTATTATTTATAGCTAGCTTTTTTTCTGACATAACCGCACAAGGATTCATTCGAGGCGGTGCTGGCGCAGGTTTTAATACAAATCAGGACGCCTTTACTACCTATGATTTGTCAAGAGATTCAAGTGATATTATTATTTCACAAGCAACTATTTTTGGTGGCTTTGGTCAGGGGGCTCGTTTCTCATTGGCAGGAGGCTATATGTTCACCCCTTTTTTTGGGATTGAGCTAGAAATATATTATTTCCAAGGCTTCAAACAAAATTATGGGTCTAATACTGGACCGACTGGCGATCAATACAACAGAAAAGGATACTCTTATCAGGTAAGAGGGCTTCCTTCACTGATTGTACAGGCACCTTATGCTAAATTTCAGCCCTATGCAAGATTTGGTGTATTGATACCTGTTTTTGGGAAAACTATTATTGAGGAGTCTTGGACTGGCGTTACTTCGCGTGAAAAACAAACCGATGTAGATGGTAAATTTTCTGTAGGTTTTGAAGCTAGTATGGGATTGCAATACAATATCAACGAAAAAATTGGAATTTACTTCAACGCTACTTATACAGGATTAAGGATACGATCGGACAAAGCGACTGTGGTGAAAGATAATTTGACAGCAGCGGACGGAACGGTCACAGATAACCTAAATCAACCAACTTCTCTTACGATTGCTCAACAGATTGTTTTTCAGGACGAGTTGACATCAGAGTCAAATATTAATACCTCTTTACCAGCCTTCTTTTCTGATTTTCCTAAAGATATACGAATCGAAATTGATGGCACGCTGGATTTGTTAAAACCTGCAAACTTCCCTACGCAAACTAGTAATTTTAATTCATTGTCGTTTAGTCTAGGGCTGAAGTATAATTTTGGTAAAAAGGAATCTTAAAGATTAGCTGAGAAAAAAAAATCTGAATGGTTTCATTCAGATTTTTTTTTGCCGATACCTTATATTAAATTAATTAGCCAAATTTTCGGTCGTATAGTTTTTTCAAGGCAAGCATTTCATCTCTAAATTCGGCAGCTGTAAGAAAATCCATATCTCTTGAAGCCGCTTGCATTTTCTTTTTCGATTGTTCAATCGTTTTTTCTAGCTGTTCTTTACTCATAAATTCCATCACGGGGTCAGCGACTAAGTCGGCTGCTTCTTGGTCAGCATTTAGGTAGTTTTTGGTACCTACTACGGTTGTTTGCTGCATGATTTCATCTTTAGATTTTAAGATAGTAGTAGGGGTAATTCCGTGTTTTTCATTATGGGCAATTTGTTTCTTTCTTCTTCTTGAGGTCTCGTCAATAGTGAGGCGCATCGAACGTGTAATTTTATCGGCATACATAATAACCCTGCCGTTAGAGTTCCTTGCTGCCCGTCCTGCTGTTTGTGTCAAGGATCGTTGGTTTCGAAGAAATCCCTCTTTGTCGGCATCTAAAATTGCAACAAGGGCAACTTCAGGCAAGTCAAGCCCCTCTCTTAGTAAGTTAATACCAATCAAGACATCAAAAACACCTAAACGTAAATCTCTCAAAATTTCGACACGTTCTAAGGTGTCAATTTCAGAATGCAAATAGCGGCATTTAACCCCTAAACCTGAAAAGTATTTAGCTAATTCTTCTGAACTACGTTTGGTAATTGTAGTGACTAAAACACGTTGATCTTTTTTGACACAATTATCAATTTCTTCTAGTATATCATCGATTTGATTGAGGGTTGCGCGCACTTCAATAGTCGGGTCAAGTAGCCCGGTCGGACGAATTATTTGTTCAACAACAACACCATCCGTTTCTTGAAGTTCGTAATCCGAAGGAGTGGCACTAACGTACAGAACCTGGTTGATAAGACTTTCGAATTCGGCAAAGTTAAGGGGGCGATTATCATAGGCAGAAGGTAGCCTAAAACCGTGTTCTACCAAGGTAGTTGTCCGCGAACGGTCACCACCGTACATCGCCCTGAATTGAGGCAGCGTAACATGACTTTCGTCTATTATTATTAAAAAATCGTCGGGGAAATAATCCAATAAACAAAAAGGACGGGCGCCTGCATTACGCTGATCAAAAAAACGTGAATAATTTTCAATTCCCGAACAATAACCCAATTGACGCATCATTTCTAAGTCCAAGGTTACTCTTTCTTGAATCCGTTGGCTTTCCTCATTTTTGTGTTCATTATTAAAAAATTCAATTTGATCGTGTAGTTCATCTTCAATAGAACGAATAATTTCCTTCATCCTATCTTTTTGGGCGACATATAGGTTGGCAGGGAATATAGCCACTGAATCTAGGCGTTCAATACTTTTACCCGATTCAATCTCAATACGCTCAATTTCTTCAATTTCATCCCCCCAAAAGGTAATTCTAAACCCATCCTCTGTGTAGGGTAGGTTTATATCTACAGAATCACCCCTTACCCTAAAGGTGCCCCGACTAAATTCAATTTCTGTTCTTGAATAAAGGCTGTCAACTAATTTATACAAAAAACTATTTCGACTAATTACTTGCCCCTCCTGTAGGCGAATAACGCTATTTTTATAGTCTTCAGGATTGCCAAGACCATAAATACAAGATACAGACGCAACCACAATAATATCCCTTCTGCCAGACAAGAGTTGGGAAGAAGTTCTCAAGCGAAGTTTATCAATTTCTTCATTGATTGCTAAATCTTTTTCTATGTAGGTACCTGTCGACACTACATAAGCTTCAGGTTGATAATAGTCGTAATAAGAAACAAAGTATTCGACAGCATTGTCCGGGAAAAATTGTTTGAATTCACCGTAAAGCTGCGCGGTTAGTGTTTTGTTGTGAGACAAAATTATAGTAGGACGCTGCGTTTGCTGTATAACGTTGGCCATGGTAAATGTCTTTCCAGACCCCGTAACACCCAATAAGCATTGTGACCGTTCGTTATTATTAATGCCGGCCACAAGTTCTTCTATGGCCTTGGGTTGGTCTCCTGTAGGCTTGAAAGGGGCATTTAATTTGAATTTCATGATAGTCGTTTAGTATTACAATGGCATGTCTAGTTACGTAAAATTAAAAAATGCCTTTCATATTAGAAAGGCATTTTTAAAAATAAAATCATAAGATTTTACGCTATTTTTACAAACATTTTAGTTGTTTGCAGTTTTTTCAGTGGCAACCGCAGAAGTTTTAACACTTACAGTTGTTGCTTTACTCTTAGTACAAGTTTTGGCTGACTTAGAACAAGCTTTTCCAGCAGTTTTAGACTTGCAACAAGCTTTTGGAGTAGAAGTAGTAGCTGTGCTTACAGTTGTAGCTTTAGCAGCTTTAGAACAAGTTTTTCCAGCCGTTTTGGATTTACAACAAGCTTTTTTGGTTGTAGTAGAAGCTGTACTTACAGTAGTAGCGCTTACTCCTTTGGTGCAAGTAGCTTTAGTTTTAGTACATGTTTTAGTTTGAGTGTTAGCCGCTGCTTTAGCCGCTGCGTGGGGGCAACCCTGACCGTAAGAAGTTCCAACAGCAACAAAAGTAAACATAACGAAAAGCAATAGTAGATTCTTCATAGTAAATATTGTTTTATTGATTATTTTTCAAATTTAGTTCTGCAAAATAACGAATTTATTTATCAAAACCAAAATTTATAACTGCTTAACAAAACTATAATTCAAATTGTTTAGCTAGCAGCTTTATAAACTTGTAAAAATTTTTGAGGTTCTTTTTCCTGCATAACAAGAGCAATAATCATTTGATCGATTTCCCGAACATTGTATTGTCCCGATTGTTTCAATCGATTTTTGTGAAATTTGACAAAAGCCATGACCATACGATATCCAAGCCATGTGCCACTATTGCCTGGCAAGTCAAATTCAGGCTTAAAGGGACCTTTATTAACATATTTTAAGATTAATTTGCTGTCTCCACTGTAAAATAGTTCATTTTTTAGCAAGTGTTTATACAAAGATAATTCTCCACGACGACAATATTCCATTTGATAGCTGGTGTAGCCGAATTTTAAACTATCAGCGACCGAAGGGATTAAAATATCAGTTAGATACATGTATTTTCCATTGTACAACATTTGGTCGATTAGATGATTTCCCCCTTTTTGACAGTGTCGGGCTGTGATGCTTTGCGCTACTGCATTTGCAGCTTTGGCGACAATATGGGCTTTGTTGCAGGTTCTTTGATCGTAAAGTGGTATTTTAAGGAGGTTATATGCAGGGTATCCGTTGCCTAGAGACATGTCGAGCGGTAAGCCGACAAAACCGTCCTCAGGTTGCGCCATGCGATCTCCGTGGTACTCGGAAAGGTAGGCGTAAGCCTTTGTGATTGGGGTCGAGTCGGGGAAATAATAGCTGTAATGACGTGCAAGATCTTGCAATTCTTTTTCAATCTGTGCCATGTTGTCGAAAACTTTTTGAACCGTGTCATAGGTGTACTTTGCATCAGCAAAACTTAGATAACCTTTTACGATATAGGGCTCTTGGAGGCTATTTCCTACGCCCAAAACGGTTTTTAAATATCCATTTGTGAAGGAAGGGTGTTGTTTTTTTAAGCTAATCAAATCTGCTTCTAAACGACTTGTATCTATAGAGAAAAACATTTGATCAAAGCGTATTATGTCAATGTTCGCCTCAATTTTTTGAACATCGGGCAGGTATTTTTGTTCTTTTGTGGTAGTATTACAGGCTTGTAAAATTCCAAATAATGCGATGCATGGAAAAAAAATGTTAATAATTTTGGGCGTTTGCATTTTGTTTGTGATTTTGGTCTGATTATATTGCGTAAAATTACAATCTTATTATCAAATCTTGGAATATGTGTGCATTATCTTTTTTGCCTTTGTCTTATTCCTCTAATTCAATCTTATGTTGCGTATACTACTAATTTTAACGATAGCGATAGCACCCTTCGTATATTTACAGGGACAACAAATGAAATTCGGGGTGCATATCGATCCTGCTATTTCTTTATTGGATAGTGATTATTCAAAAATATCAGGAGATGGAATTAACTTTGCTTTTTCATTTGGCGTTGAAGCAGAATATCGTTTTTCTGAAAATGCTGCTTTTACGTTTGGACTCGATTTTTCATTGAATAATGGAGGGTCTCTATTGTATGGCTACGGAGGGGTATTGTTTTCTGAGGCTGAATTTGATAATTCACGCTCTTTCTTTAACATAATTGGTAGCAATCCTAATAGCTCTACAGGCATAGACTTATACGCCTTTACCAAAGTGAATTACCGAATCAACTACTTAGAGTTGCCAGTAGGTTTTAAATTTAGAACCGAAGAACTAGGGGATAGCTATTTACGCGTCTTCTTTCAGATTCCTATTATCAAAATTATGGTGCCTGTTATGGCCTCGGCCAAAATATTTGCTCCTGAAGCTTCAGCTAATGGGTTTGAGGATGATTTGAATCCACTCAAATTTGGCGTGCCGCAAGCCTCGGACCCTAATAGTGTGGATGACTTGGGCTATGTTGTCGAACCCAATGTTTGGAGTGATATTACTCCGATTCAAATATCGGCTGGCCTCGGTGCCGGGGTAGAATTTGCACCGACCGACCCCGACGGACTTCGTTTGTACGCGGGAGTTTATTACCACACGGGTTTGATTGATATTACGGGAGGATTTAAAGACAAAACAACATTTACAGAGGCGATGAATGCGTCAAATCCGATACCTGAGACACAAGATCGTAATCCCCGAAATGCTATGCATAATATCGCTTTGAGAATTGGCGTTATCTTTTAATTAAAAAAAGCCTTGCAATATTATTGCAAGGCTTTTTTTAATGTTTCTTCGCTGATATATAGATAGTTTTCTTGATGTTTTATGGCTTTTTGTTCGATTTGGTCGCCTAGTACAATGAAATTGGTAAATGGTTGTATGGCATCGCTAAAATGGTATTTACCTTGATGCCGTAGAATCAATTGTCGCGTAGCATAAGCAAGTATGCCTAATACAGCAATATGGCTTTCATCCTGAAGCGGAACTTCTAAATTGCTACCTTGTCTTTTGAGCAAAAAATAGCGTGCTTTTTGAGCAATTTGTAGGTTTTTGTCGGACAATGCATCTACTAATTCTTGACAACTTAGGGCTTCTTGTACAGCTGAATCCTCTAGAATAAGTGCAATATAACGTTTTTGTTGTTGAGTGCTTTCATTACGAATACCGTTATTAACAAGTCGTTCGTATTGCAACAGTGATTTTTGAGCTGCTGCTTCTTTTTTACTAAGCTTTTGCGGGCTTATTGAAATATATTTTAGCTCATTCATGCATTTTAATTGGTCTACTAAAGTTGCAATCTCGAATTGATTACCGCTTGCGTAAAGCTTGCGCAATTGTTTTAATTGAACAAAACTAGCAGGTAGCTGCCGCAGGTTATTATTATTTAGGTTAAGGGTTTCGAGTTGATGGAAAGCATGCCAGATATCGGGTAATTTACTTAAATGATTGCCCCATAGAATGATTTTATGTACCTCTTTTGCAACGAGTAAACTGTCTGTCAGGTGACCAAGCTGCAGTCCTCCTAGGTCAAGAATGCGTTGTCCCGTATGTTCTTTTTTTATAAAGTAGGGAAGCATGTATTTTTGGATATTAGGTTCGGCATATTTAATTAAAAATTGCCGAATAAAATTGTCTCCTTGATGATAAGGGCCCTTGTAGTGTTCGCAATTAAGATATTCAAATAAGTACTTTGCTAATTTGTGACAATCTAATTCAAAATAGCTTAAAAATCCTTTTGTTTTGGTCGGGGGACAAGGACTTTCTTCCTTTGTATTGAATGTATTCAATAAAGGGATTTTTTCTAGTTTAATGGACAGATTAGCATATTTATTAAATAAATCGACCGTTTCTGCAGGGTCACTTAATAAGTTTGCCCAAATTAGACGATGTTGCATCCAATAAAATTCGGTCACAAAGGAAGGGTGTAGCCCACGTTCTTTTATCAATTGAATACTTATCAGTAAGTCCCTGGAATTGGTGCTTTCAATTAATTGAATAATAGTTTGAATTTCTTTGGTGCTGTAGGACATCAGACAGGCTATTGGTGTAAATTAAAAAAATCAAAATGCTTACTTCGATGACTTTTTATAACAATAATTGGCTTTATTTGTTGGAATAATGGGCAGTTGCCTTAAAATAACAATAAGTTTGGTATATGAAAAATCTAGGTGCAATCCGTTTATTACTGTTTGCTAATTTTATTTCTGGTATTGCACAGGGTATAAGTATGATTTCTATTCCACTATATTTTGCACAATCCTCTCAATCCAACTGGTTTAATAATGCCTATGTCTTAATAACCATAGTCAGTTTGTTTTGGTCCTTGTATGGCGGGACCCTTATTGATAAGTACAACCGTAAGAAAATATTTTTATGCCTAAATTTAGTCAATGGTCTTGCTATCGGAAGTATAGCTTATCTAGAATCTACTACTACAGGTTATACCAACTATATGGCTGCCATGGTATTTGCTATGACTTTCTGGAATTATAATTTGCACTACCCTTGTTTTTATGCTTTTATGCAAGAAATAACCGAAAAAGAGCATTACGATAAAATCGCTTCTTATATCGAGGTGCAAAGTCAGATGGCGTCTGCATTAGCGGGTGCTTCAGCGGCATTTCTTATCAGCGGAGGCTTTGCCAATCAGTACTACGATTTGACCGTCGAACCCTGGACCTTGTCTCAAATTTTTGCCCTTGACGCCCTTACATATTTTGCCGCTTTAGCAATCATCTTTTTAATGCGATTCAAACCACTAAGCCACAGGGCTGCCGAGGGAGGTACTGTATTATATCGCCTTCGTTTAGGCTTCAATTATTTAAAAGAACATCCTTATACCTTTCTGTTTGGTATTGCTACGCAGTCTGTTTTTATTGTTGTGCTGTTACATGTATTTAATTTGGCACCTATTTATGTATCACAGCATTTAAAAGCTTCTTCAGAGGTTTTTGCTGTGTCAGAAGTTTTTTATGCCTCCGGGGCAATTTTGGCGGGATTAGCTGTTCATAAGATTTTTAATAAGATGCCTTTTCTGCAAGTTATTATTCTGCTTATATTCATCAGCGTATTCGAGTATTGTTGCCTTATCTTGTCGTATTCTATCCTAATTTTTTACTTGATGACTTTTTTGTTAGGTTTTACGAATGCCGGCATTAGAGTCGTGCGCGTGTCGCATTTATTTAAGATAATACCCAATCAAATAATGGGGCGCGCCAATAGTATTTTCTTTTTGACAAACGCTTTTTCCAGAATTATCTTCTTGTCAATTTTTAGCTTGCCTTTTTTTCACCAAGATGGACAGGTCATCTATTCTTTTATGATTTTAACGGTTTTTATGTTGCTGACGGCATTGATACTTCTTTTCTTCTTTAGTCGGATTATTCAAGAAAATAAAAGCTAAACTACAATAATAGCTTTTGTTTATTTCTCATAAACGGTCCGTTCTTTTCATTAGCAGCTAAACCGATTAATTATCATATCATCAAAATTATCAGCATAGTAACTCAATTGATTGATCGAATTACCTACCTCTACGCTGTCAAGCCCTTTGATATCTCGGTTGGCCAGTAAAAAGATATTATTTATGTCCATACAAAAAAATCATTTCTACTAATTTGAGGTTTTCTTCCATGAAGGCTTGAAGTAAACCAAAGCGCTTTTCGTGTTGAATTTAGTCGATTTTTATGATTGAACAAAAAACATATAAAATACCATCAGGGTATTTTTTAGATTGATTAATGCCGACGGCAATTTTTGCTGAACCACGAACAAAATCCCATTCACCGGTATTTTTTCCTCGAGTCGTAGCTGGGTTAATAGCTAATTTTTGAATGCCATCTTCAATAATTTTACATTTCTCTAAAATATTAGACGTAATTTAATGGGTTGAAAAGTGAGATATAAATAAAACTTCGTTAGCATGCGAAGTAATGAGTTTTATTGTTTCGATGAATAACACAATTACCATTCATTTCAAACGACATCTAGACCTATATGGCCGAGGTATGTTGAAATGAATTATCACTACTTCCAAGGGAAACAGGATGTTTTTGAAGTTGGTTCTTTTGTCTATATGCTGTTCGATTCCCTTAAGAGTCGGTGGGGGCACTACTGTTCTCAGTTAGTTTTTTTAACTTAGCTTCGGCAGCTTTGAGTTTTTCCTCTGCCATTTTAATTTTAGCTTCTGCTGCTTTTATTTTAGCTTCAGCCGCTTCAATTTTCTTTTCAGCTTTTCCAACACTTTCAGTTGCTTCTGCCAAAGCTTTTGCTTTGTTTGTAGCTTCTGCTTCTGCTTTGGCAGCTGCTTTTTCTGCAGCTTTGGCTTCAGCTTCTGCTTTGGCTTTAGCGCGGGCTTCTGCTTTTTTATTTTTACCACGTTGTGAGGCCTTAACCTGCTTTGCTTTTTCTTTGGCTTCTTTAGCTAATTTATCGGCTTCTTCTGCCCATTTCTGAGCTTCTTCTGCTTTCAGTTGAGCATATTCAGCTTGCCTGCTAGCATATAGTTGTGCTTCTTTTGCAGTGGCTTCGGCCTCTGTGGCGAGGGCTTGTGCCTCTTTGGCTTTAGCTTCAGTTTCTTTCGCTTTTGCCTCTTTAAATTTGGCATCTGCTTCTAGTTCTTTTTGTTTGCTATCGTCTTGATTCGCTTGTGCTTTTGCTTCGGCTTCAAGTGATGCAGCTTCGGCTTCTTTGGCCTTAGCTTCCATCTCTTTGGCGAATGCTTGCGCCTCTTTAGCTTTCGCTTCAGCTTCTTTGGCTTTTGCGGCTGATTTTTGTGCAACAATAGCAGCATCTTTGGCTTCAGATGCAGCGTTTTTAGCATTCGATGTAGCTTTTTTAGCGGCATCTTTGGCTTTGTCAGCAGCAGCTTTCGCTCGCATACTTTTGTCGTTGCCCGAAATATAAACAGTACAATAATCAGGGCCAAGGTTACGGAGTAACATCCGGTCCTTTTTCTTGTTGCCGATAGGGTTCCGCGATAATTCTAATTGCCGTAGAGAAAATAGCGGGTGGGTTTCAAACTTGACTTTATAGAAGCAAGGTGGCAAGGCATCAATTTCGTTGTCTTTCAGAAATAAATAGGTGATCTTTTTTAGCGCTCCAATTTCATTAGGAAGGGTGCTGAGTTGATTATGATCTAGGCTTAAAATCAATAATTTTTTGAGTAGTCCAATCGTGGGAGGAACCGTAGATATTTTGTTGTGGGATAAATATAGACGCATTAAGTTTTTCATAAACTGCAATGTATCAGGCAGTTTGCTAATTTGGTTGTTATTGGCCGTTAGCGTTTTGAGTCCTTTTAATCCTTTTATACAAGAGTCCGGAATACTAACTAGCTTATTTTCGTGCAAAAATAGTACTTCAAGTTTTGATAAAGGAGCAAGTCCGGGCGGGAAATATTGTATTTGATTGTTATTGAGATAACATTCTTTTAGGCTTTTTAGCTGATGAATAGAAGTAGGGATTTCAGAAAGTTGGTTAAAATTGGCATTTAGGGATTGCAATTGACTGAGCAAGCCAATAGAAACAGGTAGATTGGTGAGTTGATTTTCTTGGACCTGTAACTCTTGCAGTTGATTGAGTAAACCAAGACTCCTAGGAAGTTGACGAATAGCATTTCCATTCAGTCTTAATTGCTTTAAATTGACGAGTTGAATAATACCCTTAGGGACCTCCATAAGGTTATTGTCCGATAGACTAAGCGATGTTAGGGACTGTAGCAAAGAGATAGAACTCGGCAAATCATTTAAATAATTACCAGCTAAAAGTAAGATGTTGAGTTGACTTAGCTGCCCGATATTTTTTGGAACATGGCTAAGTTTATTGTTTTCAAGCTGCAGTTCCTCCAAGTTCTTAAATTGGCATATTTCGTCGGGAATACGCTCGAGTTCATTCCCATTCATGAAAATAAAGCGGAGGGCATCTAGTTGACCAAAACTAGCGGGCAAGTTAACGATTTGGTTACTATCTGCACTAAAAATTTGTAGTTGGCGACAAAGCCCTATCGCTTCGGGTAGCTGACCAATTGAATTATTTTGAATATCTAGCGATTGTAAGGCCGTTAACTGACTAAAATTTTCCGGAAGTTCTGTTAGTTGATTATCCGAAAGGTCCAACTCGATCAGCTGTTCGAGTTGATGTATACTATTGGGTAAACTTTTCAATTGATTTTTGCGCAAGATAAGATACCTTAGATTGGGAAGGCGGTCGAAAATATCTGGAATTGCACGGAGTTCGTTAAAGGCAATATCTAGGTATACAAGTTTAGGGAGTTTTACTAAGCTATCTAAATCAAAGTAATGCTTTTGTAGTTCAACTTTTTTGATCAAAGCCTGGTAGCCTTTAATTCGTTTTTCTTTGTTCGGAACAAACAAGGTATCTAGGTTGTCAATCGTATCTTGGATGGCTTTTTTTTGTTTGTCCAAAGCGACAAGCCGATCTGAAATACCACGCAGTTTTAATTTATAGACATTGTTCGGTTCTTGAAGTGCCAGTCTCAGGGATGTGTGTGTATAGCCTCTTTCTAAGGCCAACTTAAGTTCCTTGGGCTTCATCGTTTGAGCTGTAGCAAGTTGATGAAACAAGACTAAAAAAAGTATATAGAGTGAAAATTTCATAGCGCTAAATATTGTGGTAAAAGCAGGCACTGAAACAAAATGAGAGAGTAGCTACTTACAGTCTACTAATTTATCAAAAAAATATGTGCAATTGCAGAAATTACATAATAAAAAAAATCTAATCCTATAAAAGGACTAGATTTTTCTATGAACATAATTAAGAAATAAAATTTATTCCTAAAATTCAGCTGCTTGATTTTTGTGTAATTTCCATACGTATTGTTGCGCAGCTTCTTGATTTGTATCTTGAATACTCAAATTTCGGTTGTTGTACCAACCACCATGACCGTTACAGCCTTTTCTTTTTTTGTAAGGGCTACTTCCGCAGGAAGATAGAGAAACAATAAAAAGGACTAAGCAAGCGAATAATAAATTATTTTTCATGATGTGTATTTTTGTGTAAGAAACAAAACTTAATGTACGTCAATGTTCAAACGTTACCGAAAGCCTGTGTTATTTATAAGTTTTTTGAAATATTAGGCCGACCGCACCAATAGAAATCGGATGAATTATTGTTCTGAAATGTGTCAACAATACCTAAGTTTCGATGACCGTACCAACTACCATTGCCTCTGCAGCCTTTTCTCTTTTTGTAAGGGCTACGACTACAAGATGCTACAAAAGCGACCAACAGCAAGGCAGTTGTCGTGTTCATCAGGTGTTTGGGGTTTAATACGATTTTAGACATATTTTTATATGATATTGAAATCTAGCACTAAAGTACTAAAAGTTATACACTTATACTAGTAAATTGTTTAATTGTAGCTACGTAAAACGGCCAGGTAGTTTTTTTTTTACATTTATTAAGGATGCCTCAAAAAAGCTGCGCACTTTCTTTGCTGTTCAAAAATCAATAAATGTAAGATGCTAGTCGTATTAACAAAAAAACTATGCCTAGGTCTATGGATTTGGTGCACAGCTACATATAAATTTATTTATTAGGCTAGTGTTCTTTAAGGCGGAACCTTTCTTATAATTGGAAAAGAATAAAGCCATTATTCGTCTTCGTCATAAACACTCGTGTTTGTAGCGTCATTTCC
>CAJQQM010000010.1 GCA_905480485.1 uncultured Aureispira sp. | reverse complement strand
AATTGTTGAAATGTTCAACAAGATTAGATCGATCGAGTGAATCGTAGGTTGCTTCTGTCGAATTATAACCATAAGGGTGGGAGGAACCGTAGATAGATTCTGTAAAAACCCTATAGGCTACTAAGTCGTTCTTTTGGAGTTGAACTTTAAGGTTTTGTTGATTTAACGTTACAAATTTTTGTAATTCATCTTGGGCAAAGGCGGGTTCCGTTAGTAGTTCCTGAAGCATTGGCAATAATCGTTCAAGGTGCTTGCTAAGGCAATATAACTGAATATTAGAAGTGTTGAAGCCATCATAGATGCCCAAGGAGGCTCCGTAGTATTCAAAAAAATGCGCCATTGCGTGTGCATTGTGCTTCAGGGTGCCTGTCTTAAGTAGTTGAGAGCAAGCCCGCGCAACCAGTTTTTCTTTTTCGTGCCATCGACCTGCCTTAAAAATAAGTTCAAGCTTGATCACCTGCTGATTACCCATGTTTATTTCATACACGGGTATTTGATTGTCCAATTCATAGCGTCTTGGCATGGGCAAAATCAGGTTATCTACGGGTTGAATCGGGGGAACGATACTTCTATCTATCATGTTTTTCTTTTATTTGTGTAAATATAGAACATGTTCAAGCTTCCTGCTACAAATTCAAGGCTTTTATTATTCTGTAGGGGGCTTAGAGGTATGTATAAAGCCTAGCATAGCGGAAGGAAGCCAGCCGGTTAATTGCTGCTCATAGACTACTTTGACCCAGTTTTCACGCTGTTCAATAACCGCTACTTCAAGGCCTTCATATAGCCAGGCAGATTCTTCGACGGCTAGGGAGGGTTGACTCCGTAAGCCTACTTTTTTATGTACAATAATGGCATTTTGAGAAGGGTTGTAAGTGTACAGACTAATAGCTAAAACAAAAGGTAAAGTAGCTAGAATAATTAGGTAGTTGCGTTGTGGCCGCTGACACAATTGGTTTCTGACAAACAAAAAACAACCATAGCCCCAAGCTAAATACCAGCTTAACAGCAGCCAAAAGACTAAATATTTACCTTGAAATAAAGAGGATGAAAATTGAATAATTTTATCTAAAAAGCCAGAGGGAGCGGTATAAGAAGTTTGTACAATTTTAGATTGAGCCAGCTTAAGGTTGAACCAAATATCTTTGTTGTTTGGCTGCAGCAACAAGGCTTTTTTGAGCGCAAGGATACCCTCGCCAAGCTGATTGTTACGGATGAATGACAAACCTAGATTTTGGTATATTTCTGCATGTTCAGGATGTTGATTCGCTAAGCTTTGGTACAACAATACAGCGGTTTTAAATTGTCCTTTTTGATAAAAAAAATGAGCATTATTAAATTGAATCGCAATCGAATCGTTGGCCATCAAATGTGTAGTCGTCGAAAAACTAAACAAGAAAAGTAGGCCTTTAAAAACGCTAAATTGTGTTTTTAAGTGCTTGAAAAATGACTTAAAGGACGATTTTTTGTCAGGTTTTTGATTAAAAAAGTCTAAAACTTCGCTGTGTTCGTTCAGGGAGTTGTCAGCATAGGGTGCAGGCGGGGCTGCAGCGTAAAGATGCAATTCAGATTCCGATAATAAGAGCAGTATTTTTTGAATAATATCCGACGCTATTTTTTGACCTTCCAAAACTGTTTGTATGTTCTTTTTAGTTAGTTTTGAAGGACTCAAAGGATAGTTCAAAACCAATTGAGATCTTAAACTTTGATTCAGTTGTTGATAATATAATTGATAATTCTTTTCGCTAAGTAGTTTATTCAGGAGCAAGATGATGTTTTCGACAGATTGGCTATTCTTAGGGTCGAGCGTTAGGGTGTCCTGACTTTTTTTTCGGCGCCAACTGATAGCTGCCCATAGTACAGGAAGTCCAAAAAGGAATAAATAAATGCTTTTCCAAAGCGCATAGCTAGGGCGAGTGTTTGAAGAATAATAGGACTCTGCCGCTTTATAGACTAAGGGTTCAGGGCGATACAATGTGCTGTCGTTTTTAAGTTTTTCTGCTTTAGAAGGCAGTTTTAAAATACCCGGCTTTACGACTAGCTGAAAACGACTATCCAAGGTGTCTAGTTGTTGATTTTTGCTATTAAAATATTGAAAAGAACAATCGAGTTTGAATCGACCGCATGCTTTAGGAACAATCTTATACCGAAATATTTTACGGCCTTCTAGAACTGTATTGCCCTCGATGATGCTTTCTTCGATGTCTGCTTCGTAAACATCAAGAAACCTGTTGTTGAGGACCAAAGATGGGGCAAGTACTTGTTTGATATCTCCTTGGCCGCTAATTGTTAAGGTTAGATAAAAAAAACTATCGGATACGATCGAACTTTGCTGTAGCATAGAGTGCATTTGATAGTCGCCTATAGGAATATCTGTATCAACAGCAACACTTTTTAGGGCTTTCACTTTAAGTTTTAATGGCTGCGTTTTTAAGGTTCTTGTCTCGCTACGATAAGGATTAAATGCATTTTTATAATTAAGGTTGACGCTTACTTCGGAGGTGTAGCTACCTATATTCAAAAGGCCTTCCTCGGTAGGAAACAAAGCAATACGTTTCAAAACCTTGGTAGTATATTGCTTACCTTTATAGGTTTCGGTTTGGCTATCTTTGATAAATCCTTGCATGCTGTAATGATACAGTTTATCGAGCGGTGGCTCTTTGATAAAGGCATGCGAACTAACGTTTACTTGCGTATATATTTTTAGATCAAGACAAACTTGTTCACCCACAAATACTTCTTCTTTGTCGAGCATAGCCCTTACAAATAACTGGTCATCCGTATAATTTTGATGGGATGGATGGCCTATTGATAGTACAAATGCTTTGGTTTTAAGTAAGCGATTATTGTTGGTCATAATCCGTGCTGGACCAATTTTGTAGTTGCCAGCTTGTGTTGCACTCAGATAATACTTATGACTAATAATTACCTGGCTTTTGCCGTTTTTGTAGCTTACAGAACGATTTTTGTTGGGCCCCATTGCCGTAAGTCCTGGGAACAAAGGTGGGTAGAATTTTTTGAAGCTAGCATTTTTTAACTCAAAAGAAATCTCAATTGGAGCCCCTACCATAGGGTTTTGGCTAAGTACTTTTACCTCGAAACTTGTTTGTGCAACCAAAGCAGTGCTAACAAACAAGAGTAATACCAATAATAAGCTTAGGTTTTTTGGGGCCACAATGTAGCGGTTGAGGTTGCTAAAACAGTCGAACTATGTTTTATTTAGATTTTATAGAGCTTCTCTTTCTTTTTTATCTTAGATTTTTTGAGATCATGCTTAGGGTTTAAGCTATCAGGCTGTATTTGGTATAATTTTTCAAATTCTTTCATCAACTCTTCAATAGATTGGGCACTGTTGTTATCCAGAAAAAAATCGTCTAATGAAAAATTATCTTTTGAAGGATTATTTTGGTCAAATTCGAATGGAGAAGCTTCGAAAATCTGATCAAATTCTTTCATCATCTCATCCATTGAAGTACTTGGAATAGAGGGACTGTCGAAAAAAGGATCGTTAAAAAATGTATTATTATCAAAGGGATTTTGGAATGCATTATCCTGAGTACTTTGCCTTGGGCTTGACAACGTTTCAACGACTACAAGGTCAAGGGAGGAACTTTCAAGCGTACCCGTTTCAGTTTTTACCGTAGCAGGGGGTATCCTAAAGGTGCCTGGATAATTAGCCGATAGATAATAGGTATAGCTTAGTGTCTGACTTTTTTGGCCATTTACATTCGACGACATCAAACTTGTAGAGGGTCCTGCAACTAATACAAAGTCTTTAAAGTCACTTGTTTGAAAATCGCTAAGCTGCGTGTTTTGCAGCGTGTACTTAACGGTAAAGGTTTCCCCGACCTCTACAGTGTCGTAGGCAAGTTCTAAGCGAATAGAAACAGGGGATGACTGACTGTAAACAGCGGAGGACAGAGATAGTATTAGATATAAGGGTATGAATAACTGTTGACGCATGATGTGAAGCATTTGATTGTAAAAGCAATACAAAATACAAAATAAATACCAAAATAATAGTTGGTTTTGTCGATTAACAAGGTTTTAACGTGGCTTACCAGTCTTTTTTGCCAGCTGTACTATTTTTTTTATTAGAACGGTTCCGTTTCTGCTGCATCTTCTTGTCTTCTTGATCTATCATTTGCATCAGTTTCTTCCAGTCTTTGTCCTTGTTGTCTTTTTGTGGTTTTTCTGCAGATGAGGCGTTCGTATTGGTTTTGTCTTGTGCTTGCTTAGATTCTTTTGGAGGGCTGCTTAGAGGGCTGTGTTTACGCCACAATTTAAAAGCCATGGCTAAATTTATTTTTGCTTCAAAATCTTGCGGTTGAAAACGAAGTGCTTGCTTGTAGTGGTCGATGGCTTTAGTCAGGTTTTGAACTAGTGCAGCTTTTTCTTCTTTATTGGGTTGTTCTTCAAGTTTTTGACGGCTATCTACCAAAAGTGCATTGCCCCAGTTGTATTCAATAGCTGCCTTATCGCTGTTGGTGCTACTTAATTCAAGCGCTTTTTGGTAGTTTATAGCGGCAGATGCATATTCTTTTTGTTTATAAAAAGCATTCCCTAAATTGTAATAATTTTTAAAGGTATTCGGATTTAAAGCCAGTGACTCTTTGAATTGTTGGATAGCAAAAACATAATCTTCAGCTTCATAAGCCCTGCTTCCGTTTTGCAACAATTGCTGTTCGGACTGAGCTTGCAAATGACACCAAAAGAAGGTCGTAAGAAGACTTATTAATAAACATTTCATAGGGGTACCAATAGGCTGATGAACAAACTAAGCATGATTGCCCTAATATACAAAAAAGTAGGGAACGAAACGGCTAGAATGGAAATTGACGTTCTGTTAACTATTGAAAAAGTAATGGTCTTTTGCTCCTAAAGGAGATAGATTATATTAAAACCTACGGTTACTTTGAGTAAGGGTTATTCCTACTAGTTAATTCAAAAACTTTGCTAGCCGCCCCACTCTTAAGAAAATGTATACCAATCCGATTGGATAGTTAAAATCAAACCTTTAGAGCTGACTAGCAAAATCTAGAAAGACCTCTTTGTGTTTTTCGAAATCCAAGTCGGGTGAAACAGAAACCCGTACAATATAGTCTTTATCTCCTTCTTTGGTCGTACCCTGAGTAGAAGTAGCTGGCACCGTCCAATAACAACCCTTAGGCTGACCGTAGCTGACACAGAATTTGCTTTCGTTAGGGATATTTTCAATCATCATTTTGATGAGTTTTAAATTCAAGGCACGTTTGTAACGTTCTCTTTCGGCTTCATTCTCTCCTTTGCTTGGAAGATCCATCGAAAAAACTGAGGGCGTAAATCCTTGCTTGGCAAGTTCTTCAGAAACAAAGTTGATTTTGGCTTTGGGCAGGTTTTTTTGGATAAAAGTGACAAATTCACGCGTATTTAGATAGGCCCCTTCAATGCGCTTTAACATAGAAGGAAGTTGCTGAGATAGTATTTCGGCTTGTAGAAGGGTAGCCTGATTGTCGCAAAGTTGTAGGTGTTTTTCAATTTTAGGCATTAAATTCTTTGCCCTAAGGTTGGCTACACAATATCCTGCGGTACATTTGCCTGCACTAGGAAATTTAGAACCACTAGCATATGCAATACTTTGAACAGAAGATAGCATCGCTTCTTGGCCTAAAAAATTTATATTAGGACAGAAGGTTTGATCCAGTATAAAAACGGCAGCAACAGCCTCTTGACCACGTGCGTTGGTTCGTTGTTTTGATAGGGTAGTCCTAAGCATCTCCAAATCAGGTACCTCTACCCTCGGATTGGTCGGTATTTCGGCAATTATATAAGGAACAGCATTTTCTAAAGCAGCTTTTTGTAAGACTGGTTCAAGGCTGTTAACCATATCTTGACCACCATCTACCGCAAGGTCAACCACCGAAACATGGTCGATACAAGCAGCCACGCGACGTGCTTGGTCATTGGTGCCGCCATAACAGTTGGTGGGTACAATAAATTGTATGGCTTTGCCAGGATGTGTTTCAAGGGCCTCGTCAATAAGCCCCATCATAATGGCATATTGAATAGACAAACCACTAGAAGCCAACAAAGGTCTAGCTTCTGTATGTGTAATACTGTTTAATATTTGCTCAACATGCCCCTTGTTTTGGGCGTATTTATCTAAGTTGTGTTTAGGGGTATCATTGCCCATCCATTGTTCTAAAACAACCAGACAATTGCTAGGCGTCATGGCAATTGTTTCTCTTCTGCGTACGTGCTGTATCGCTGATATAAATGTTTTACTTCTATCAGAAAGCATCAAAAGCATACTCCCGAAGGTAGCTTTGTATGCTATGTAAAAATCAATAGACTGATTATTTTTGTATTGGCTTAAATCTTCTTGTTTTTCGATCAAAACAGTAATACCGTCAAACATCGGGATAGGGTCGTTATCTTTTAAGGACAAGACATCGAAGTGGTAACCATAAATTTTGCGTAGACTCTCGGCATCAAAACAAGCAGGTAATGCTCCGCGGTGTACAATTCTAGTATTAATTTGGTCAAGAAGATTTTTTCGCAAAATAGCCATCAAAGCAATCGTTTGAGACGAAAAACTAATAACCTCTTGAGGGTGGAGACGATGTTTTTTGGCTACAGCCCATTCTAAAACACAAGATAAAGGATGCCCTAAGCGAATGTAGTCATAGGCGGTAGGCAAGGTTTCAAGTCCATCCAATTGGCCAGATTCATACAGGGCTTCAAATTGATCCAAGAATTCTGTTTTTGCCAAAGATTCGTTATAAATATCTAAGCGGTGAGTCGTCAAGCGAAGCCACTCTGCTGGTATTTTAGTGATTAAATTGGATAGGTAGTTGTGTAATCGATTATTTTTCATGATTTTAGATTTTGGCAGTTGTGCTTACCTACAGTAAAGACAAGTAATGATCACCGGTATCCCTAAGTACTCAAAGAAATGGTAGGTAGGAATATTTGGCTATTTTGGAGGCGTCCCGGGCTGGCCATTATTAAAATATTTTTTCAAGAGCATGGGAGAAAAATTACTAACATATTTACTAATCAACATAATCATCGCATAGGCTTCATGAACATCAAGTCCTTCGGCTACTCGAGTCCCTTTTAGTACTATTTTCTCGCCGTGAACAGCAAAGGCAATCCCACAAAGTTGCAAGTTCAATTGCAAAAGTTCGGCATACAAAACAGTTTGAGATTCATCGGGTATTTCCATGACCGGGGCCACCACCTGAAGGTAGGCTACTTGTTCGGCAGGGTCATCCCACACGTCAATCCAAATAGCATGGTCTCCACGACGTAAAGTCCATTCTCCAGCTTGCTGTCCTCTGAATTTTTCAGGGTCAAGACCAATCTCTCGAATAGCATTTTCTACAGTTGTATAATGTTTCGTTAATTCTTGCATCAATAATTTACTATATTAGCTACTAGCCCTTAACAAATTTCGCTAATTATTGTTAGTGTTAATTTGAGCACAAAATTATAAAAAGTATCTAAAATAATTCATAACTGTGTCTTTAATGTGTCTTTAAAAATGAAATTAAACAGCCTTGTTTCTCATTTAGTGATTAATCTACAATTTTGGTTTCGCGTAGTCCTTGCTTTTGCCTTGCCCTATCTTATTTTTTCAAGCCTGATGCGTTTTGCTTCTTACCGTATAAATGCTCAATTAGAAGAGGATGATAAAGTAGTGGTGGCCTTGCTAGGACAAGAGTTTTTGCCTAATACACTATACGAACAATTTCAACAAGTGGCAGAAATAAGGTTCGTAGCTTCTGAAGAAATAATTAAACAATTAATAGAAAAAGACAGTGTCGAAGTTGGCTTTGTCTTTTACGCTGGTTTTGATGCTGATTCAATAGGGGGGCAAAAAGTTGACTATTACATCAAATCAATGGGGAACAATCCAGCAAGTAAACTTTTGGATATCATTGATAGCTACGAAGAACAACTTGTTTTAAACAACTTTAAAGCATTAAATTTAGACGAAACACAACTGAAGCCCCTTGTTGTAAATCAATACAATTCTTTCAGTTACTTCGAAGAATTAAGCCGTAATTTGGAACAAGCCAAAGGGGGGGTATCCGGGTTCATTAATCTTTTCTTAGTGCTGTTCGTATTCTGGATAATCCGTTTTCTAGTTTTGAGAATACATTCAAGTAAACGCGCCGGCTTTTTTGTGCAATTAACCAGCCTTCTTGCCCTATCCTATTGCTGCATGATATTGGTATATTTGGCCATCTATATTGGCCTAAATACCGAAGTGGAAGGTTTAGCAAAAAGCATTACTTTAAACCTTAATAATCTGTTAGTTTGGAAATCTTTACATCAATTGTTTTGGATGTGGCTGCCAACCCTATTGTTTGTAATTGGTCTTTTGGGCCGAGTTTCGATCAGTACTAGTCCGCTAAAAGCATACAAGCGTACATTTTGGGTGGTCGTGCTACTGCATGTTGTTGCGTTGCTCGGACAGTTTCCGATCCAAGAAATGACCATGCTACAACAGGCAAGTCCTTTAATCAATACCTTTCAGGTTGGGCAGTTAGCTTTCAAAGGAAGTCTTGTCGGCAATGAGTGGTGGATTGCTTTGTTTTTTGCATGCTTTTGGGCCTTTTTAATCAACTATAGTTGGTATCAACATTACCAAAAGTTAAAACCCTAAAAACTACTCGTATCCGTGTAGCTGAAACCAGCCCGCACGTTCAATCACATTGCTAGAATAGTCTCTGCCAGTAGTGTAGTAGTCTACACCGTGTCCCATCTGAAAGCCTTCCCATGCTCGTCTTGGGCCACAATTATAGCCAGCTACTCCTGCTTTTATTAATTTATAGCTCATCGGCCAATCGGCCTTTTTAACAAAATAATTCATGCAGTTTTTGAGCACCGCTCCACCGTAAATTATATTGTCTCTTGCAGATGCCCATTTGCCAGACTCTACAAAAGGGACATGCCAACGGTCATCTATCTGCAAAAGCCCCCGGCCATGACCGTGGTCGCCTGTGCCTCCCGGGCCAACCGGACTAAGGGCTAATCCCCAGTGAGACTCTCTCGAACCCAAGCCAGCTATAATCGATGTAGGGATTTCATATTTGAGCGCAACTTGTTGAACGGTTGCTTCGTACTTCTTAAACTCATCCAGTTGACTAAGCAGGTTTTTATCCCATTTTGCATAGCTTGTTTGAAAGGTTTTTTCGAGGTCTAAGGGCATAGGTTTGTTCAACAAAAGAGCCCAGCTTAGTGGGCCGATAACACCATCTGTTTTTAGTTTTTTGGAGCGCTGAAACAGACGGACAATATTTTCGGTATAGGCACCAAATTCCCCGTCG
The DNA here is from genome assembly GCA_905480485.1 of uncultured Aureispira sp. Classification (GTDB taxonomy): domain Bacteria; phylum Bacteroidota; class Bacteroidia; order Chitinophagales; family Saprospiraceae; genus Aureispira. The sequence continues at coordinate 69,189 of CAJQQM010000010.1, read as the reverse complement.
GGACGGATGCGATAGCCCAAGCCTTTGAGTAAGGTTTGGAGATCTTTAACGTCTTCTTTTAGGTGGGGAGTTGTATGACTGAAGCCATCGTATAATCGTAGGGTAGGTCTTGCCATCGGCTAAAAAATCAATAAATTTAAAAATAGAAAAATTTGCTTAGCCCAAATTATAAAAGTAATGCTGAACTTCCCTATAATATTAAATAAAAATTAATTAGATATTCTATTTAAAGATAAGACAGACCAAGAAGGGATACACGAACTAAACAAAAGCCATCAATATTTGAAAATTGATGGCTTTTAATTTAAAGATAATTGTTAGCTTGTTTTTTCCACTCATAGCGAATGTATCGGGCGGTAAACCCTTTGATTGATTGGTCGATTGATTCTAATTGGCTTGGATTTAAATTGGCCAATTGTTGGAAATTAACAATCCCTTGTTGTTCTAGTTGTGCCGTTATTTTGGCTCCCAAACCTTTAATCTGAGTAAGGTCATCTTTTTTAATAGATGCCGGCGCTGAACTTTCTTTGTTTTTCTTGTTTTTCTTCTTCTTTTTAAGTTTGCCAGTAACTGCTTTTTTGGCTTTTTTAACTTTCTTGCTTACTTCTTCAACCGTTTGGTCTACCTTCTCCTTGGCATCTTTTATGGTCGTATTCAAGGCCCCTTTAACCAGTTCAACTTTGTCAGATAAAGCACTGTCTATAGCCCCATCAAAACCATCCATTTCTTCTATTTTATCATTGTTCTGCTCTTTGCGATGATGGAGTTCATCCTTTAATAGCTCGCTTAGTTCCTCAAATTTCTGTTCGAGATTTGCCAATCGGTTCTCGATGGTCGTATAAATTCTGTTTTCAAGCCCTAAGTAACGGCCTTCCATTTTTTCGTAACGCTTTTTAAATTCTTCGTTGAGCGTTTTCTTTAGTTTTTTTAGCATAATTCAATTGATTTGATAATTGGTGGATTTTTTTTGGCTAAAGGCTAGTGCACTAAACGGAGTTAAAATTGTAAGCCTACAAACACTTGAACTCCAAAATTAACATCGTGGTCGTTGCGATTAATATAGCTACCATCACTGTTTAGGTCCTTGAATGAATAGTCATATTTGTCGGTTGTAATATCAATTAAGCTGTAATTGACGCGTGCACCAATGCGCAAGCCAGGTGTAAAGTAGTAAGAAACGCCAGCTTGTAAACCAATGTCTAGGAGGTTAAAAAAGTTTTGGCCATCTTTTGAAGCCACATCACCAAGATAGTAGGCACTTGGTCCGCGTGGATAATAGCGCGTAGTGCCATCAATTTTGGCAGATTTAGAAGTACCATCGTACAAGGCGCCTATTTCGTCTTTTATGAATTTAAAATCTAAATCCATTTCTATAAATTGACTAGCGTCCGGATTGCTTGCGTCCAAAATATCGGCATCGCCAAATTTGAGCGTGCCTAAACCCTGAGATGAAATCAAAAAGCCAATACTAGCCCCGAGGTCAAATTGGAGTTTGTCGTCAATTGCTTCAACATAAAACATAACCGGAATTTCAATATAACCGTTGATTATATTCATACCCGTTCTTTTTTTGTAGTTCTTGTCAAACCGTTTGCTGTAGGTACTACCGTTTTTGTTGTAGCCATAAATAACAGCCTGTTCGGTTAGGAAATTAGGAAGTTTCAAAAAAGAATTGTCTGCTACTGCCGAAAAATAAGAACCCTTTTGTACAAAAACTACTTCTGCGTTCAGTCCAAAGCGTTCGTGAAAGGGTATCTTAACAGACCCCCCTGCTGCTATCCTAACCGTAAGTTTGTGTTGTTCGTCTACACCATCCTCTGAAGGGCCAAACATAGTAGAAAAACTAGCCCCTGCTCGCAGTCCAAATTTAGGTTTTAAAATATCTTGTGCTTTCGTTTTGGAGACAGTTAGCACAAACAAGAAAATAAAGATTAACTTCAGACTTTTGATAAAATTCATGTATATTTCAGTTAATGAACAGTTGGTATGATTATCTTTGTATTTTCAAATAAGCGTCACAAAAATTAAATAGAACGTTTAAATGAGGCACACAAAGATATAAAAAAGGCTTGGAATAAATAAGATAAAATGCCATCTTACTATTCTTAATTCTAAAAACAGCCATTTTGCTTCGAAGGTTGGTTATTTTAACAGATTTTGATTAAAATTATGCAATTAAAAACATCTATAGAAATCGCTGATTATTCTTTTGAGATTGATTATAAACATCATGTGCTTTCTCTAGGGTCTTGTTTTGCCCACCACATTGCTTCCAAAATGTCGGATTGTTTTTACAATGTAGCATCCAATCCTTTTGGGACACTGTATAATCCTATTTCAGTCCGCAACAGTCTAGGTTTGTTGCTTAACAATTACACCTTCCAAAAAGAGGATTTGTTTTTTCACAAAGAACAGTGGCATAGTTTTCAGCATCATAGTTCCTTTTCAAATGCCGATTCAACGAAGGTTTTAGACGCTATACAAAAGGCCTTGGAACAAGCCCGAGAGGTCTTAAAAAAAACGAAGGTTTTGATGCTTACTTTTGGTACTGCTTGGGTATACGAACTAAAACAACAAGGTGGAGTTGTTAGTAATTGTCATCAGTTGCCTGCTAGTCGTTTCAAACGGCGTAGGCTTGAAGTGGATGAAATTGTCGAAAATTTGTCTCCTGTTTTGAATTACTTGAAAAAACAATTGCCTTCGGTTCAGATTTTATTGACAGTAAGCCCGGTTCGTTATCTCAAAGATGGTTTTTCAGAACATCAGCTTAGCAAATCAACCCTATTATTGGCCGTGCACCGCTTGGTGCAAAATGCTGCATTCGTGCATTATTTTCCTTCTTATGAAATTTTGATAGATGATTTGAGAGATTATCGATTTTACAAAGAAGATATGATACATCCTAGTGCCTTAGCGATTAGCTATGTTTGGGAATGTTTTGAAAAGGCTTTACTTTCGGTAAAGGAGCAATCGCTGCGCAAAAAACTAATAAAAATTAGGAAGTCAATGTCGCACCGAAGTATTCAGCCGAGCTCAAAAGCACATCAACAGTTCGTTGAAAAACAGCTAAAAACACTGCATGTTTTGGCTCAAAAACACCCTTATTTGCCACTCGGGAATGCCATGAGTTATTATAAACATCAACTACTAATCAATTAATACCTGACGGGGATAATTTTCAATAATAGCCTGTCTATAAACAGTTTTTATGCAATCACTCGTACAGAAATATTCTAGATATATTGGTTTTGTTATTACATTACTAATTGTATGGTTGTTGGTTTCTTGGTTTAAAGATATAGTTACTTGGGTGGTCCTAGCTTGGATAATTTCACTCCTAGGTTCTCCTATAATGAAACTACTAGGACGTATAAAAATTAAAAAATGGGAACTTCCTTCTAGTGTTCGTGCCTTGTTCGTACTTGCCTTTTTTTACGGTGTTTTTGGACTGTTCTTATATTTGTTTGTGCCGGTACTAACCCAACAAGGGCGTAATTTGGCTAGAGTCGATTATGCCGCCCTTATGCAGAGTTTAGAAGAACCAATAGATAATTTTAACGATTGGTTGATTGATAAAGGGCTTTCTGATGGTGAAAAAGTGCATAAAAATGCCTTGGAACAACAAAAAGATAGCACCGTGGCTGCACTCAAAGATAGTTTAAGGGCGAAGGCGATTGTTGCAACCACCACGGTGGATGTGGATTCCATCATACTAGCTGCCGGTGATACGGTTACCAAGACACATATCCTTCTTGATATTGCTATCAATCAGCAAGAACCGTCCTATTATCAACAAGGTATTTACGATACGACGGCTTTGTTAAAACCGAACGATAGCCCCTTCGAACTATTACGCAAAAAGGTATTTCAATACATTAGTCCTTCGCAGGTTATAACTAGTTTGGTGTACTATGTTGCCAGTTTTTTTGGTAATTTCTTGGTGATATTTACCTCCGTTACGTTTATAGCTTTCTTTTTTCTGAAAGATGAAAAACTATTTGGTTCAGCCCTAAAGGCAGCAATACCCAATAAACAAAGTGCCAAAACGGATACCGCTCTGCTAAAAATAAAGCAGCTGTTAACCCGCTATTTTAGTGGGGTGCTTTTGCAGATTTGCCTTATTACGCTATACATTACGACAGCCTTGTCGTTTTTTGGAGTGCAAAACGCTTTGTTGATTGCTTTTTTTGCCGCCATCATCAATGTAATACCCTATATAGGGCCTATTATAGGAGCTGTTTTTGCCTTGCTTGTTACGATTAGTTCCAATCTTGATGTTGATTTTTATACCGTTACGCTGCCGATGATGATTCGGGTTGTCGCTGTTTTTGCATCGATGCAACTATTAGACGGCTTTGTTTTACAGCCCTATATTTTTTCAAACAGTGTCAAAGCTCATCCGCTCGAGATATTTTTGGTCGTAGTGGTGGGGGCTAAATTAGGCGGTGTCATAGGTATGGTCATAGCCATTCCAATATATACGATTCTTCGGGTTGTTGCGGCCGTGTTTTTACAAGAATTTAAGTTGGTCCAAAAACTTACAAGTAGTATCAACGAACCGTACGAAGGCATGGATGACCAAACAATAGTTGCCGAAGCAACAACAAATAAAGTAGATAAAAACGATAAGGATTGATCGAAAAGGAATTAATACCTTACAAAAGCTGTTATACACTATATCACCAATAAAGAAATTAAACGACATATATTATGGGACTTAAAATAAGATATAACTCGCCAGTAGTACTCACTTTTTCCCTAATCTGCATAGCAGTATTTGTACTCGACCTCATATTTTCTATTGGAAGTAATGGTGAAACTGGACCAATTACGCAGAAGTTTTTTATGTTAAGGGGGTATTTCGATTACACAAATCCCCTAGATTACCTGAGGTTGCTTAGCTATACGATGGGGCATAGTAACCAAGCGCATATAATGGGTAATATGTCAATATTTTTGTTGATTGCACCAATTATGGAAGAAAAATACGGGAGTCGCAACGTTCTAATCATGATGTTTTCGACGGCTTTGGTAACAGCCTTTTTTCAATTGTTGTTATTTAATTCAGGCTTGTTAGGGGCTAGTGGTATTGTGTTTATGTTTATCGTACTAGTGTCTTTTGCAGATGCGCGCAAGGGAACTATACCGTTGACGTTTATTTTGGTGGTTTTGTTTTATGTTGGAACCGAAATCTTGCATTCATTACAAAACAATCAAGTGTCGGAATACGCCCATATTGCCGGTGGAGTCATGGGAGCGATTTTTGGGATGACCTTCAAGGAAACGACCAAAGGAGGTTCTAAAATTAAAAATTACGAGGAGTAGTATTGGTTTAGTCGAGCCTCATTACCTTAATTTTTTCAATTTTTGTATTGGAAACTTCCAAAACAATGAATTTATAGTTGTCGAGTGTAATGAACTCTCCTTTTTCAGGGATGTCTTCTTTGACTGTAACTACTAGTCCCGACAAGGTGTGGTATTCGCTACTTTCAGGAATGTCGAGTTCATATTCTTCATTGATTAAATCAATTTCGCTTCTACCCGAAAAGATATATTCTTTATCATTAATTCTAATATCGGTTTCGTTACTGTCGTGTTCGTCTTCAATCTCGCCAAATATTTCTTCAAGAATATCCTCGAGCGCAACAATACCGGCCGTGCCACCTCTTTCATCGACCACCCATGCGAGGTTAAGCTTGTCTTTTATCAGCTTATTCATCACATCTTGAACGGGCGTAAATTCGTGTACCATTGGTATTTTCCACAAAATATCTTCAATGCTATCAGGCGTTTCAAAGAGTCGTTGATGATGAACGTAACCCACTATGTAATCAATGCTTTCTTTGTACACCAACAACCTTGATAATCGAGTATCGATAAAGGTTTGTTTTAATTGTTCAATGCTTGCATTAATCTCGATGCTGCCAATTTCATTTCTTGGAATCATACAATCCCTAACTTTGAGGGTATTGATGTAGAGTGCATTCTGAAACAAGGTGGTATCTATGTCGTCTTCATCATTGGTGTTGACACTACTGATGAAATGATCGAGGTCCAAACGTGTAAATACCTGTTTGGTAGACGCCTTGGTAATTCTAAATACCTTTTCGATTAAGGTATTAGAGGTTTTAATCATTATCAAAACCGGATAGGTTAGTAGTTTTTGAATAACAAACAATGGAAATGTAAAGAAGAATAAGATGCCAGTTGGATTTATTTGGAAAGAAACTTTGGGTAAAAATTCTCCAAACACCAAAACAACTAATGTAGTAATAAGCGTTGCTTGCAGGGTGCCAATCAATTGACTGCTGTCTATTCCAAAGTAGTTGTTCAGAAACTGACCTGCCAACAAACTGAGCACAACAAGTACAATATTATTACCCACTAAAGTAGTGCCTAAAAAACTAGAGGGGTCTTCAAAGAAATCAGCGAGTATTTTACCTCGACGGTTACCTTTTTGTCGTTCCACTTCTACTCGGAGTCGGTCGGCAGAAATAAAAGCAATTTCAATGCCGGAGAAAAATCCTGAGGCCAGTAAAAATAGAACGATGAACAGAAAATCGACAGCCATTAATTATTGTTATTGAGTTAAATCGCGGGTCTGTTTGTTAAAGTAACAAAATTTAGTTTTAATATACAATAAAAACAGTGGATTGCATGCTATTAATTAAAATGGGACTTCTACTAAATTTTCAGATTCAATAAGGCCACTCACTTCGTAAATTTCCCAGTCGGTAAATTCTAGATTCGATTTGAATCCAGTTCCCTCAATTATCTGAGTTGCTGTGGTAATCCGTACAAATTTAGTCGATGAAATTATTTTGTTACGCTCATCCCAGGTTAATTCATCGGTCTCGAGCAGTTCTTTTTTGTAATTCCAGATTCTGACACTGTCTTTTAGGTACACCACGCGTTCTTTCATACTTTGTTCGCCGTACATTGCCGTTAATTTACTCGTCTGACGATGGTTTTCGTCAAAAAAATCGGCCTTGAGACCTTTTGGGAAGATGTTCTTAGGTTTTTTTTTGTCGGTATTGCGCAGTAGTACTTCCGCTACAACAGCGACACGTACGACGGCGGAGTCGCTGTAAAGTATTTCGACATCTGTCGCTCTTTCAATCCCCACAGCATCTTGTAAGGCTACATTTTCTAAGTCGTTTAATTCACTGTTACCACAGGCACAACACAAGAAAAAGCAACCCCAACACAAAAGGGTAATATGTTTCATTTTGATGATTTTATTTAATCACAAATATAGTCGAAAATCCAAATAATATCTTCTTTTTAGCCGGTATTCGATATTATTACCAATAAATATTTTTTCTTTTAGCTTGAAAGCAAATAACTTAGGGTTTTAATTACTGAAAAAATTATAAATTAAGTTTTGAAAATTTGGAATTCCAGTACAAAAAATTTATTTTTAATATTACGCTGTAATTTCTGATGCAAGTCTAATAGCGATCGTTGTGCACTTTCTAGCTTCGACTTTTGTCTGCATCATTCAAACGTAAAATAATATACCTATCAATTTATAATTCTAAATCCTTTCACGCGCTCTCCAATCAAATCGGACAAAGTATACATTTTAAGTTGACCGACTTTAAATGAGCATGATTGTCTTTTAGATTCACCAATTAAACATTTGCCTATGGAAATCAATAAACAGGCCATCAACTTCGACGCAGATTCTAAACTTCTAGAATTTGTAGACAAAAAAATAGAAAAGCTTGGAACTTTCTACGGAAATATTGTAAGTGCCGATGTATGTTTGAAGCTCGTAAAAACGGGACAAGTTCAAGATAAAGTAGCGGAGATCAAAGTCAACGTTCCCGGTTCTACTTTAGTGGCCAAAGAAACAAGTAAAACTTTTGAAGAATCAGTCGATTTGGGCACTTCATCACTTCGAAGACAACTCCTCAAATACAAAACCAAAAAAAAATAAATAATTAATCTGTTTTTTTTTGAAATAATTTTGAAGTTTTAAAAAAGGTTGTATATTTGCATTCGCTTAGAGGGATAACTCTAAGACAAGTTCTTGAAAAATGCAGGTATATAACCTTTTTTTTATAAGCCGATATAGCTCAGCTGGCTAGAGCAGCTGATTTGTAATCAGCAGGTCGTGGGTTCGAGTCCCTCTATCGGCTCTGTGTTATATAAAAGTACTGTTTTAAGTATAGCTTGCAGTATTTCAATGGGGGTGCGCCGGAGTTGGAGAGCCGGGCCAGACTGTAAATCTGGTGTCTACGACTGAGTAGGTTCGAGTCCTACCACCCCCACTAATATTTGCTTTTGTAAATCTGAAGGGTGTTTGATGTTTTTGTTGAACTCTCTTCTTTCTCAATAAGCGGGAGTAGCTCAGTTGGTAGAGCATTAGCCTTCCAAGCTAACGGTCGCGGGTTCGAGTCTCGTCTCCCGCTCTTATTTAAACATACAGGAAACATAGGTTTCCTTTGTCTGTTTATAAAGAGTATAAAAAAATTTGGCTTACGCCAACGTAGCTCAGGGGTAGAGCACCACCTTGGTAAGGTGGGGGTCGGCAGTTCAATTCTGCTCGTTGGCTCTGTTACTTGACAATCAATACAATCAGAATTTTATTCTGTTGTCGTGTATTAAAACATTTTAAATCATTTAAATTATCTTGACTAACCATGGCTAAAGAAACGTTTGATCGCTCAAAGCCCCACGTAAACATTGGAACAATTGGGCACGTGGATCATGGTAAGACCACGCTTACAGCTGCAATAACTAATGTTTTGGCAGATTCTGGTCTTGCTGAGAAAAAAGATTACTCCTCTATTGATGCAGCTCCTGAAGAAAAAGAGCGTGGTATTACTATTAATACGGCACACGTAGAGTACGAAACTGTAAACCGTCACTATGCACACGTTGACTGTCCTGGTCACGCGGATTATGTTAAAAACATGGTTACCGGTGCTGCACAAATGGACGGTGCTATTCTTGTAGTTGCTGCTACAGATGGCCCTATGCCTCAGACTCGTGAACACATTCTATTGGCTCGTCAAGTAGGCGTACCTAAGATTGTTGTTTTCATGAACAAGGTAGATTTAGTAGACGATCCTGAAATGCTAGAATTAGTAGAAATGGAAGCTCAAGAAATTCTTGAGTCTTATGGTTTCGAAGATTGTGTAGTAGTTCAAGGTTCTGCACTAAAAGCTCTAGAAGGTGATGCAGGTGGTGTTAAAGCTATCCAAGAATTAATGGAAGCAGTTGATGCTGAAATACCTTTGCCTGAAAGAGATGTTGACAAGCCTTTCTTGATGCCAATTGAAGACGTATTTTCAATCACAGGTCGTGGTACTGTAGCTACAGGACGTATCGAACGTGGTGTAATCAATACTGGAGACACTGTCGATATTATTGGTTTCATGGAAGATGGTGAAAAACTAACTTCAACTGTAACTGGTGTAGAGATGTTCCGTAAAATTTTGGATCGTGGAGAAGCTGGTGACAATGCTGGTTTATTACTTCGTGGTGTTGAAAAGACTGCTCTTAAAAGAGGAATGGTTATTTGTAAGCCAGGTTCTGTTAAGCCTCACACTAAGTTCACTTGTGAAGTGTATGTCTTAGGTAAAGATGAAGGTGGTCGTCACAAACCTTTCTTTAACGGATATCGCCCACAATTTTATTTCCGTACAACAGATGTTACTGGTGCAATTCAGTTGCCAGAAAATGTTGAGATGGTAATGCCAGGTGATAACTTAACGATTACTGTTGAATTAATCGCTCCAATTGCAATGGAAAAAGGTTTACGTTTCGCTATTCGCGAAGGTGGACGTACCGTTGGTGCTGGACAGGTTACTGAAATATTAGCATAATTGAATCATCAGGTTCAGTTATAACTATGATAAATAAGGGTTGAGCACGTTGTTGCTTAACCCTTAACTTACGGGTGTAGCTCAATTGGTAGAGCATCGGTCTCCAAAACCGAGGGCTGGGGGTTCGAGTCCCTCCACCCGTGCATTAATCAAAATTATTGATAAAGCATTATGAAAAAATATATAAGACGCAGTATTGACGAGCTTAAAAATAATGTCACATGGCCATCTTGGTCAGAACTGCAGAAGACGACAGTAGTTGTAATATCTGGGTCTGTTTTCTTGGCCTGTACGATTGCCCTTATGGATAAGGTCTGGATTCAGGCTCTTTCATTTTTGTATTAATCCTAATGTTTTAATCTAGATTGCAATCTTTGAATAATTATGGCGTCTGAAACTAAGTGGTATTGCTTGAGAGTTGTCTCTAATAAAGAACGTAAAATTAAAGAACGTTTGGACTTAGAAATTGATAGAAACGGCTGGAGAGATTCTATACCAAATATTATCGTAGCTACCGAAAAAGTATACAAAATTAGGAACGGTAAGAAAGTGGTCTTAGACAGAACACTAACACCGGGTTATATTTTGGTAGAAGCAGTAATCAAAAAATCACCGACAGGCAACAAGTCAGCCCTAAATGGTACAATTATTCAGGCGATTACATCGATCAAAGATGTGATACATTTTTTAGGTAAAAAGAATCCTATCCCGATGCGGGATAACGAAATAACCAGAATTTTAAGTAAAGTTGACGAATCGTCTGAACAAGGTGAATCACTTGCAGAACCTTTCTTGGTTGGAGAAGATGTCAAAGTTACAGACGGTCACTTTAAAGATTTTACAGGTGTCGTCAAAATGGTTAATGAAGAAAAGAAGAAAATCGTTATCATTACCAAATTATTTGGTAGTGAGACCGAGGTTGAATTGAATTTTATGCAAGTTGAAAAAAACACTTAAATTTTGTAAGTAATGGCAAAAGAAGTAGAAACATTTATCAAACTTCAGGTTAAAGGTGGTCAAGCCAATCCGGCGCCTCCTGTAGGGCCTGCATTAGGTGCCAAAGGTGTCAATATCATGGAGTTTTGCAAGCGTTTTAATGCAGAATCACAAGATAGAATGGGCCAGGTACTACCGGTTACTATTACTGTTTTCAAGGATAAGTCCTTTTCGTTTGTAATCAAGACTCCTCCTGCAGCTGTGCAACTGTTGCTAGCAGCTAAATTGAAGAGTGGTTCACCTGAGTCTAACCGTAACAAGGTAGGGTCAGTTACTTGGGATCAAGTAAGAACGATTGCAGAAAGTAAAATGTCTGATTTAAACTGTTTTACAGTAGAATCAGGTATGAAAATGGTAGCAGGAACTGCACGTAGCATGGGTCTTAATGTTACAGGTGATGCACCTTGGAACAACTAGTTTGTTTAAAATGTCCCCGAAAGGGAAAACGAAAAGCCCTACTATTGGGTAAAAATTATTTTTAATAGAGTGAATCATATTACCTCGATATTCATTCTCTAAATTATTTAATTTTAAAATGGGAAAAATTAGCAAAAAAAGAGCCGAAGCAGAAAAGAAAATTGAAGCAGGAAAGCTCTATTCCCTTGAGGAAGCAATGGCTTTAGTAAAAGAAGTCAATATTGCGAAATTCGATGCATCTGTGGATTTACATATCCGTTTGGGCGTAGACCCAAGAAAAGCAGATCAGAATCTTCGTGGTACCATAAGCTTGCCTCATGGAACAGGAAAAGAAAAGAAAGTTTTAGCACTTTGTACACCTGACAAAGAAGAAGAAGCCAAAGCTGCAGGAGCAGATTTTGTAGGTTTAGATGAGTATCTAACGAAAATGCAAGGTGGCTGGTTAGAAATGGACGTAATTGTTGCCATGGCTAACGTTATGCCTAAGCTTGGTCGTTTGGGTAGAGTCTTAGGTCCTCGTGGATTAATGCCAAACCCTAAGTCAGGAACTGTTGTAACGGCAGGTCAAAGTTTAGGCGATGCAATAAGCTCCATCAAAAAAGGTAAAACTTCATTTCGTGTTGACAAATACGGAATTATACATACACCTGTAGGACGTGTGTCTTTTACTTCTGACAAACTAACTGAAAATGCTACGGAGGTTTTGAATACTATATTTAAAATGAAACCTTCTTCCGCTAAGGGGATATACATGAAGAGTATAACAACTGCTTCAACCAACAGTCCTGGCATTTCTATTAGCACAAAAATGAAACAGTAAACTCTTTTGATTAAGCTATAAAAATTATTAAAAATGACAAAAGCAGAAAAAACATTAGCTATAGAAGAGTTGTCGGTAAAGTTTGCTGATAGTAAGTACTTTTATCTTACGGACTGTTCGGAGCTAAATGTTGAAACCATCAATAAATTAAGAAGAACTTGTTTTGAAAACGGGATTCAACTTAAGGTAGTTAAAAATACACTCATTAGAAAAGCACTTGAGAAAGCTGCAGAGACTAATAACGAAAATTACGAAGACATTTACGGGGCCCTTAAAGGTGCTTCAGCACTAATGTTTACCGAAACCGGTAATGCACCCGCTAAATTGATTAAAAAATTCAGAGAAGAAAACGAAAAGCCTTTGATCAAAGCGGCGTTTGTTGAATCTGATATATACTTAGGTGACGATCAATTAGAGTCTTTGGTTAATATCAAGTCTAAAGAGGAATTGATCGGGGACATCGTACTATTGTTACAGTCTCCAATCAAAAATCTTGTTGGATCATTACAATCAGGTGGAAGTACTATCTCAGGCTTGCTTAAAGCTTTGGAAGGTCGCGCCGAATAAAAATAATTTAACGAACAAGTTGTTTATGTTACAAACAACTTTTTTATCTAGCGTCTCATCGCTTCCATTTGAGATAGCTTCATAAATTCATTTAGTAACTAATTTCTTATCGAAATTCAAAATTATTAATTAAAATGTCTGATTTAAATCAATTAGCAGAACAACTAGTTAACTTAACTGTTAAAGATGTAAAAGAACTTGCCGATATCCTTAAAGAAACTTATGGTATCGAACCTGCTGCTGCTGCTGTAGCTGTTGCCGCTACTGGAGGCGCTGGCGGAGGAGAAGAGGCTGCTGCCAAAACTGAATTTGACGTAATGTTGAACTCAGCTGGTTCTGCTAAACTCAAAGTTGTAAAAGAAATTAAAACTCTTTTAAACATCGGTCTTAAAGATGCTAAAGCTTTAGTTGATGGTGCTCCATGTGCTGTTAAAGAAGCTGCTCCTAAAGATGAAGCTGAAAGCTTAAAAGCTGCTCTAGAAGCAGTAGGTGCTGAAGTAGAGTTGAAATAATCTAGTCTGAAGTATTCATTTGGGCTTTTGCTACATTTGATACTTTGTGGAAATTGTGGGCTTAGCTACTTTTTGTAGCTAAGCCTATTCCACTGTTATTTCCAATCTGACAAAGGTCAGATTTTCCTGTTTATTAAAACAAAACATTAACGTATTTAATATATAGTTCTTTTTGTTTTGTCCTGCGTAGTAATTTTATAAATATAGCTTCATGTCATCTATTAACAACACAAGCCACTCCGGTGCACCTGTCAACAAAAGATATAGCTTTGGTAAAATTAAGCACGAATCTGAATATCCCGATTTTCTGGAAATTCAGGTAAAATCTTTCCAAGAGTTCTTTCAACTTGAAACTACTCCTGAAAGTCGTATTAATGAGGGCCTATATCAGGTGTTTAAGGAGAATTTTCCGATTACTGATGCCCGTAATATTTTCGTACTTGAATTTTTAAATTATTTCATCGATCCTCCTAGATATTCACTTGAAGAGTGTATGGAAAGAGGTCTCACTTACAGTGTCCCTCTAAAGGCTAAATTAAGATTGTCCTGTAACGATGAAGAACATGTCGATTTTGAGCAAACTGTACAGGATGTCTTTTTGGGCAATATCCCTTACATGACTCCTAAAGGAACATTTGTAGTAAACGGTGCAGAACGTGTCATTGTTTCTCAGCTACATCGTTCTCCTGGTGTTTTCTTTGGTCAAAGTCGCCACCCTAACGGTACGCGCATTTATTCCGCTCGTGTAATTCCTTTCAAAGGTGCATGGATGGAGTTTGCTACAGATATTAATTCTGTAATGTATGCCTACATTGATAGAAAGAAAAAGTTTCCTGTTACTACACTGCTCAGAGCTATTGGTTTTGATAGTGATAAGGAAATTCTAAATATATTTGGATTGGCAGATGAAGTAACTGCTGATAGAAAATCTTTAGAAGCTAATCTTGGAAGAAAATTAGCCGCAAGAGTTTTGCGTAATTGGACGGAAGATTTTGTTGACGAAGATACAGGTGAAGTAGTTTCTATCGAACGAATAGAAATTATACTTGAGCGTGATATTGTATTAGACGAGAAAAACATCAATGATATCCTCGAAGTAGGTGTCGAAACAATCATCTTGCAAAAAGAAGATGTTGAAGAAGATTACTCTGTTATATACAACACACTACAAAAAGATACTTCAAACTCTGGAATCGAAGCGGTACAACACATATACCGTCAACTTAGAGGTTCTGATCCACCGGATGAAGAAACAGCAAGAGGAATTATTGAAAAACTATTCTTCTCCGACAAACGTTACAACCTAGGAGATGTTGGGCGTTACAAGATTAACAGAAAGTTAGAGCTCAAAACTCCTATTGATGTAAGTGTTCTTACAAAAGAAGATATCATCGAGATTGTTACCTATTTGGTAAGACTTATCAACAAGCGAGCTGAGATTGATGATATTGATCATTTATCTAATCGTCGTGTACGTACAGTAGGAGAACAATTGTACTCTCAATTTGGGGTAGGTTTGGCTCGTATGGCTCGTACTATTCGTGAACGTATGAATGTAAGAGATAATGAAGTCTTTACACCGGTCGATTTGATTAATGCTAGAACATTATCCTCTGTTATTAATTCGTTTTTTGGGACAAGTCAACTCTCGCAATTTTTAGATCAAACCAATCCTTTATCTGAGATTACACACAAACGTCGTATATCAGCACTAGGGCCTGGAGGTTTGTCAAGAGAAAGAGCAGGTTTTGAGGTACGTGATGTTCACTACTCTCACTACGGTCGTTTGTGTACCATCGAAACGCCTGAGGGCCCAAATATTGGTCTTATTTCTACTTTATGTGTTCATGCTAAGATCAATAAAATGGGTTTTATTGAAACCCCTTATCGTCCTATCGTAGGTGGTATTAAGGTTGATTTTGATAACAAACCACAGTATTTATCTGCCGAGCAGGAGGATTACAAAATTATTGCTCAGGCAAATGCCAAGTTGAATAATAAAGGCGAGTTTGTTACCGATAGAATTAAATGTCGGAAGCATGGCGATTTCCCTGTATTAGGTCCGGATGAGATTGAATTTATTGATATTTCCCCTAACCAAATTGTAGGGGTTTCAGCTTCTTTAATTCCTTTCTTGTCACACGATGATGCCAACCGTGCTTTGATGGGTTCAAACATGCAACGTCAGGCTGTTCCTTTGCTCAAGCCACAATCTCCGATCGTGGGTACAGGCCTTGAAGCCAAAGTTGCGCGTGATTCAAGAATGCTTATCAATGCAGAAGGTGATGGTGTTGTACATTATGTAGATGCAACTAAAATCATCATCAAATACGATAGAAGTGAAGAACAACGAATTGTTTCTTTTGAAGATGATTACACAACCTATAATTTAGTTAAGTTTAGAAGAACCAACCAAAACTCATGTATCAATCTAAAACCGATTGTATCTAAAGGTGAAAGAGTACATAGAGGAAAAGTTCTTTGTCAAGGTTACGCAACTCAAGACGGAGAATTGGCTTTAGGTCAAAACCTTAAGGTGGCCTTCATGCCCTGGAAAGGATACAACTTTGAGGATGCGATTGTGTTATCTGAACGTGTTGTAAGAGAGGATATATTTACGTCATTACACATTGAAGCCTTTGAAGTTGATGTACGTGATACCAAGCTTGGTGAAGAAGAATTTACCAACGATATACCTAACGTTAGTGAAGATGCTACCAAGAACTTAGACGAAAACGGTTTAATTAGAATTGGTGCTTGGATCAAAGAAAGAGATATTATTGTTGGAAAGATTACGCCAAAGGGTGAGTCCGATCCAACTCCTGAAGAGAAGCTGTTGAGAGCTATTTTCGGTGACAAAGCAGGCGATGTGAAAGATGCTTCATTAAAAGCTTCCCCTTCTACCAAAGGTGTTATCATTGATAAACGCTTGTTCAAACGTGCCAAGAAAGATAAAGTCCAAAAAGCGATGGACAAAAAGCTTTTGTCTTCATTAGAAGATAAGCACAATAGCAAAACTACTAAGCTAAAAGATAAGCTAGTAGAGAAACTATTGACTTTACTTGATGGCAAAACATCTGAAGGGATCAAAAGTATCTACAATGAACAATTGATCGAAAAAGGAGCTAAGTTTAATGAAAGAGTATTAGCGGATATTGATTACAGTGCCGTTGACTATTCTAACTGGACGAACGATGATTCTATAAATGCAATGGTGCGTGATGTACTGCATAACTTTAGCATCAAGATTAATCAATACGTTACCGAATTCAAACGTGACAAATTTGCTATCACTATTGGTGATGAACTTCCAGCAGGTGTCTTAAAACTTGCCAAAGTTTACTTAGCTAAAAAACGTAAACTTAAAGTAGGAGATAAGCTTGCAGGTCGTCACGGTAACAAAGGTATCGTTGCTAAAATTGTACCTGATGCAGATATGCCCTATTTGGAAGATGGAACGCCTATGGATATTATTTTAAATCCACTTGGTGTACCTTCTAGAATGAACTTGGGGCAGATTTTTGAAACCGTATTAGGATGGGCTGGCGAGAAACTTAATATGAAGTTTGCCACACCTATTTTTGATGGGGCCAAGTCAGACCAAATTGATAAGTTTGTGAAAGAGGCCGAGTTGCCACACTTTGGACAGACGCACCTTTATGACGGGGAAACAGGTGATATGTTTCATCAGGAAGCTACTGTTGGTGTTATTTACATGCTTAAATTGGCGCACATGGTAGACGATAAAATGCACGCGCGTTCTATCGGACCTTACTCGCTAATTACGCAGCAGCCTTTGGGTGGTAAAGCGCAGTTTGGTGGTCAACGTTTTGGAGAGATGGAGGTATGGGCATTAGAAGCATTTGGTGCAGCAAGCATCTTACAAGAGCTTCTAACCATTAAATCTGATGATATTATTGGCCGTGCAAAAGCTTACGAAGCAATTGTCAAAGGAGATAACTTACCAACATCTAGCATCCCTGAGTCCTTTAATGTATTGATTCATGAATTGCGTGGATTGGCACTTGAAATCAAGTTTGACTAATTACTGCTACTTATTAAAGTAAATAGCTACTATATATAACCTTTCAGGAATTTATTTTCCTGAAAGGTTTTGTCCTAAATCTTTTTAGCACTTTTAGTGCTTGTAAGTTGTAAAAAATAAATTTATGCCTTTTAAAAAGAATTATAATTCGAAGTCTAATACTCAGTTTAATTCGATCATTCTGAGTCTTGCTTCTCCGGATGCTATTTTAGAACGTTCCTATGGTGAGGTATTAAAGCCGGAAACCATCAATTATCGTTCCTACAAGCCGGAAAGAGACGGTTTGTTTTGCGAGCGCATATTTGGTCCTGTAAAGGATTATGAATGTTATTGTGGTAAATACAAAAGAATTCGTTACAAAGGAATTGTTTGTGACCGTTGTGGCGTTGAGGTAACAGAAAAAAAAGTGAGAAGAGAAAGAATGGGGCACATCAAATTAGTTGTCCCTGTAGTACATATATGGTACTTCAAATCACTTCCAAACAAAATCGGTTATTTATTGGGATATTCTTCCAAGAAATTAGAAACTATAATTTACTACGAACGCTATGTAGTTATACAACCGGGTGTAGTATCAGGAAGAGAAATCAACGGTAGTCAAATTAAAGACCTTATCACAGAGGAAGAATACCTTGATATCTTAGATTCTTTACCGAATGAAAATCAATTATTGCCGGATGAAGACCCTAATAAGTTTGTAGCTAAGATGGGTGCTGAGGCTGTAAGAGAATTGTTAGGTAAAATGAACTTAGACGAAATTTCTTACGAACTAAGAGACAAAGCGACTAAGGAAAATTCTCAACAAAGAAAATCTGAAGCACTCAAAAGACTGCGCGTTGTCGAGGCTTTTAGAGATGGTCAGACGAGAATGGAAAACAGACCGGAATGGATGGTTATCGAATATCTGCCTGTTATTCCACCCGAACTAAGACCTTTAGTTCCTTTGGATGGAGGACGTTTTGCGAGTTCAGATATGAACGATTTATACCGTCGTGTTATTATCAGAAATAACCGTCTAAAACGTTTGTTAGAAATTAAAGCACCTGAAGTTATTTTACGTAACGAAAAAAGAATGCTTCAAGAAGCGGTAGATTCTTTATTCGATAACTCAAGAAAATCAAATGCCGTAAAGGCTGAAGGTGGTCGTGCCCTCAAATCTTTGAGTGATGTACTCAAAGGAAAGCAAGGACGATTCCGTCAGAACTTACTCGGAAAACGTGTTGATTATTCTGGACGTTCGGTAATTGTTGTTGGGCCTACACTCAAATTGCATGAATGTGGTATTCCCAAAGGAATGGCAGCTGAACTATTTAAGCCATTTATCATTCGTAAATTAATCGAAAGAGGCATTGTAAAAACGGTCAAATCAGCTAAGAAATTAGTAGATCGAAAAGACCCAATTATATGGGATATTTTAGAGAACGTCTTGAAAGGACACCCTGTAATGTTAAACAGGGCGCCTACACTTCACCGTCTGTCTATACAGGCTTTTCAGCCGACATTGATTGAAGGTAAAGCTATTCAACTACACCCTTTGGTTTGTTCTGCCTTTAACGCGGATTTTGATGGTGACCAAATGGCAGTGCATGTACCTTTGGGCAACCAAGCAATCTTAGAAGCTCAAATTTTGATGCTTTCTGCGCACAATATGTTGAATCCTCAGAACGGTTCACCGATTACCTTACCTTCACAGGATATGGTACTTGGGCTTTATTACTTAACTCAAGAGAAAAAATCGACTAAAGAAGTAACGGTTAAAGGTGAAGGTCGTTCATTTTATTCTCCTGAAGAGGTAATCATAGCTTATAACGAACAAAATATTGATCTACACGCTATTATTCAAGTTCGCGCAAGAACTGAAGATGAAAATGGCGATATGGTCATCAAAAGAATTGAGACAACAGTTGGTCGGGTTTTATTTAACGAAAATGTTCCAGAATCTGTACCGTTTATCAATCAAGTACTTTCTAAACGTAATTTGAAGAAAGTAATTTCAGGTATTTTACGACGTACCAACACAAGTACGACGGCTATCTTCCTGGATGATATCAAAGATATGGGTTTCTATTGGGCTTATCGTGGAGGTCTATCTTTCAATTTGCCTGATTTGATTACGCCATCTATTCGTTCTAATCGTCTAGAAATGGCTCATGAGGTAATCGATGATATTTGGAATAACTACAATATGGGGCTTATTACCAACAACGAACGCTACAATCAAATAATTGATGAGTGGACGCAGGCGGATAATGAGATTACCAATGTATTGATGAATGAAATGGCTTCACACAAGCAAGGGTTTAACTCTGTGTATATGATGCTTGATTCCGGTGCTCGTGGATCTAAGCAACAGATTAAGCAATTGTGCGGATTAAGGGGTTTGATGGCTAAACCACGTAAATCTGGAGACACCGGAGGTGGAATTATCGAAAACCCAGTATTAGCCAACTTCGTGCAAGGTTTATCTGTACTAGATTACTTTATCTCTACGCACGGTGCGCGTAAAGGTTTGGCCGATACCGCCTTGAAAACAGCAGATGCGGGTTACTTAACCCGTCGTTTGGTTGATGTTTCACAGGATGTTGTCATCAACATGGATAACTGTAATACCCTCAGAGGTGTAAAACGTACTGCTTATATCGAAAATGATAAGGAAGTAGAATCATTAGCAGACAGAATTGAAGGACGTTTCCCTCTTAATAATGTTATTCATCCTGAAACGGAAGAAATTATAGTTGCCAAAAACGAAATCATATCTGCCGAGATAGCACAAGCTATTCAGGAGGCAAAAATTGAATCCGTAATGGTACGTTCTGTACTGATGTGCGAAGCTAAAAGAGGCGTTTGTCTAAAATGTTATGGCAAAAACCTGGCAACGGGTAGAATGGCAGAGAAAGGTGACGCTGTTGGTATTATCGCTGCCCAGTCGATTGGTGAACCTGGTACTCAGTTAACCTTGAGAACTTTCCACGTAGGTGGTACAGCATCTTATACGGTAGAAGAATCGAGTTTGACATCTAACTTTGATGGAACGATTGAATTTGACGGTGTACGTACTGTAATGTACAAAGATGAAGAAAAAGGTATTGAGGTACCAACGGTTATTTCACGTTCAGGTGAAATGAGAATCATCGATACTAAGTCAAACCGTGTACTTTCAACTAGTTATATCATGTATGGGTCACAACTATTTGTGAACGATGGAGACACGATTAGCAAAGGAGATAAAGTATGTGAGTGGGATGCTTATAATGCTTCTATTATTTCTGAATTTGATGGAACAATTGAGTTTGAAAATATTATTGAAGGTAAAACGTATCGTGTAGAACGTGATGAACAAACGATGCACGAACAGTTTGTAATAATCGAATCTAAGAACAAAAAACAAGTTCCAGCTATTAAAGTTGTTGATAGCGAAGGGGAAGTACTGCGTTCTTATAATGTGCCAGTGGGGTCATTTATCGGTGTGTCTGATGATCAAAAAGTATCAAAAGGGCAGCCTATCGTAAAAATACCACGGGTAATGGGTAAGATTCAGGATATCACGGGTGGCCTTCCTAGGGTAACGGAGTTATTCGAGGCACGTAAGCCTTCTATCCCAGCTGTAGCTACCGAAATCGATGGTATCGTAAGCTTTGGTAGAATTAAGCGTGGTAACAGAGAATGTATTGTTACTGCCAAAGATGGACAAAAACGTAAATACCTGATTGGTTTGTCAAGACACATTCTTGTTCAAGAAGGAGATTTCGTTCGTGCAGGTATGCCACTATCTAACGGTAACATTGTACCACACGATATTCTATCTATCGAAGGGCCTTTTGCTGTACAAAAGTACTTGGTTAACGGAGTACAAGAAGTATACTTGGCGCAGGGTATTACCATCAATGATAAACACATAGAGGTAATCGTTCGTCAAATGATGCGTAAAGTACAAATCATAGATTCTGGAGATACTAAGTTCTTAGAGAAAGAAGCTGTTTCTAAAGACGATTTCCGTGATGGAAATGAGTTTATCTTTGATAAATACATCGTTGTTAAAGAGGGCGGTTCTACCAAGATGAAAGCTGGAATGATAATTACGGAAAGACAGTTTCAAGAAGAAAAAGCTTATTTGAAACGTAATGACCGTAAAGTATTATCCGTTAGAAAAGCTATTTCTGCAACTTCTCGTCCTTTATTGCAAGGTATTACCAAATCATCTTTAGGTACGAAAAGCTGGATATCGGCTGCTTCATTCCAAGAGACAACCAAGGTGTTGAGTACAGCATCTATTTCTGCTTCTGCGGATTACTTAATGGGGCTCAAAGAAAATGTAATTGTCGGTAAGAAGATACCAGCAGGTACAGGTATGAGACATTATGAAGATCTAATTGTTGCAGATATGGAAAAAATGGAAGCCATTAAAGCAAAACGTCTTGCTGAAGAGGCTGCGGCTGAAGAACAGATAATTATAGGTGAATAGAAAATTCGCTCAGTTCTAAAATACGAAAGCTACACTTTTTAGTAAGTGTAGCTTTTTTTTATGCTGTATTTTGGTCAAAAAAAAACTGCAAACACTAAGTTTGCAGTTTGTGTGGTCCCACCTGGACTCGAACCAGGGACCAGCGGGTTATGAGTCCGCTGCTCTAACCAACTGAGCTATAAGACCGGTTAGAATGCTTTAGATAAAATTACAATAATAAAGTTGTATTATTATCTTTGCAAAGCAAAATTAATCAATTGTCGTTAATTAAACAATTTTTGATAAAAATAATTCAATGAGTGCTATAAAAAATATCATTTTTGATCTTGGAGGGGTCTTAATTACATTAGATTTGATGGCTACAGAATCGGCCTTTCAAAAATTGATAGGAACTACTGATTTTTTGGAGGCAAAAAAGCAATTAAACCAGGAGGGGATTTTTGAGAAGATAGAAACATCCGAAATTTCCGAAACTGAGTTTGTTCGTAAAATACAAGAAAAATCTAAGCCTGAAGCTTCCGAACATAGCATACGTCAAGCCTGGAATGCGATGTTGAAAACAATTCCCGTAGAAGGTATTCAGCTAATAAATTTACTCAGAAAGCAAGGGTATAAGCTTTATGTTCTGAGTAATACCAATTCAATACACCTTAAGCAATTTCGACAAATAATCCTAGAAGAACATGGGATTCAAGATTTTGATGCTTTGTTTGATAAATGCTACTATTCGCATCTTGTGAAAATGAGAAAGCCAAATACATCAATATATGAGAACGTTTTGAATGATGCAGATTTGAAGCCCGAGGAGACCTTGTTTATTGATGATAACGAACCGAATCTTGTAGGGGCAAGACCTACTGGTTTAAATACTTTATTACATCCGCCAAGTCGCTGCATTTACAAACACTTAACTGAATTTTTGCATTAATTTAGAAATAAGCATTAGAAACGATTGGGTAATGGTCGGAATAGGTATTGTCAATTGTTTCAAATCCACAGACATTCCAATCGTTGCTATAAAAAATACAATCAATTCTCAGAAGGGGCAATAAGCCCGCATAGGTGCTGCCAAATCCCAATCCTTTTTCCGTAAATGCATCTTTTAGTGCATCTGAAAGTACCGCATAAGCATACGAACTTGGAGTGTCGTTCAGATCTCCTGCTAATATAAATGGGTGGGGACAATCGTTAAGGTGTGCTTTGATAGCTTCGGCTTGTTTTTCGCGCTTGAGGAAAGCCATTTTCAACTTGTTGTATATTCGTTTGTAGGTTTGTTGAGTCGTTCCTTGATTTAGATTTGATAAGCTGTTTTTGTCTAGTAATTTGTTCTCGTCCTGACCTAGGCCGACCGATTGTAAGTGCATGCAATAAACCCTAACTACTTTATTGTCGTATTGAATATCTGCATAAATAGCACCATTATAACTATCCTCAAAACTGAGCTTGCCGCTATTTAAAATAGGGTATCTAGAATAGATAGATAAACTACTTCCTCCACCAACAAAACGATAGTTTAATTGAAGTTCATTTTGCATAAAATCCTTAACACGTTGGTTATAATAGTTAGACTTGCCCGAAAACTCCTGACCGCAGAATACATCAAATTTAGTACTACCAATGACATCAAAAATGTTGTCCTGAGCTTTCGTTAGCGCAGCTTGGTCGTGCAAGTAAGGGACATTAAAATAGCGAACATTATAACTCATTAGACGAAGGGCACTTTTGGGCGTTTTGTCGGTCAATAAGGTAAGGCTAAATAAATTATTCAGATGGCTATAACCAATCAATAAAATTAGGCAGGAAAAGTAAACATACCGTCGACGCTTATACAGCCAAAAAATAATAAATAAAAGGTGAGAGAAAGCGAGATAAGGGTAGCCTAATGCAAGGATAGAAATTAAATATACTTGTGAAGGAGGGTAAAAAGAGCTACAATAAGACAACAGCATTAAAAGGCCTAAAATAATATTTAAACCAAATAGAAGTTGATATACAGTCCGTTTTAACCAATCAATGAGCTTCATACAAGGGAGCCTTCTTTAATACAAATGCAGTTAAAAATAGGAATAAAAGCGGGGATTAGTTGTAACGGTCTAAAAAAACTTTTTCGTCTTGGGTGAGACTATCGTAGCCTGAACGTTTAATTTTAGCTAAGATACTATTGAGGCATTCTTCTTTCGACATTTCTTTGTATTTCTGCATAAAGGAACGGCCGTATTCGTTGCCATAAAAGTCGGTTTTGGCAGCACCTTTATAGACGCGCATTTTAGGTCTGAAAAGACCTTGACTTTGTTTTTGTTTACTACGTTTCGGTACGCTAGTACGTACAGCTGTCTTTCGGCGACTAAATTTTGCGAGTACTTTGTTGATGGGTTTCGAATAATCTTTTCCCTTGCGTAATTGACGTATAAAAAACCAACCCATGAAGGCACCCCCAAGATGCGCAAGCGCCCCACCAGGATTGCCGCCAGGAATAACAACAAGATTATAGATGACCCAAACTAAGGCGATATATTGCAATTCAATAGCGCCTAGTAAAAATAAATGAATCGTCCCTTTAGGGTTGAGTGTGGCCGTAGCTAAAACAATCGCCATAACGCTTGCCGAAGCACCTACTAAATTACCTTGAGCACTACTAAATGCTGGGAAAATATTAAAACCAACAGCAAAGAAAAGTGCTCCCACTAATCCTCCACACAAATAAATAGGGAGTATTTTGTGTTGTGGCAACAAATCATTTAACTTTTGCCCAAACCAATACAGCACGAGCATATTCATTAGAATGTGAAAAAAATTAGCATGCAAAAACATGTAGCTAAAGACTGTCCAAAAACGCAGTGGGATTTTTCGCAATTCAGAAGGGAAGTAAAACCATTCGGAAAGGAAATACCAAAAATCAGTATCGGACCCAACCACCAGAAAGCAAACAACACTAACGAGCAGCATACTGATGTGCACAGCAACATTAACCATGATAAGCTTAATCACAGCATTGCCTTGATGATAGCGGAGTTTTAGGTCTTCCCAAATATTTGTTGGCATAATAACGACAACTTATTAATAGTAAAAAATAAACTTCAAAATTTAAACCCGTTAAACTTGTAGAAGTTCAAATTAGATTGAAATTTGTATGACATGATGTTCTAAAAACGTTCTCCCTGTCTCCTCCAATACAAAACGATTAAAAATCCAAACAAAGCACCCCCTAAATGTGCAAAGTGTGCAATACCAGTTTGGGCGTTAGAGATTCCAAGATACAGCTCGAAAAGTCCAAAAATAATAACAAAATATTTGGCCTTTAGTGGTATTGGCGGAATGATTAAATAGATAACCCTGTTAGGGTATAGCATACCGAAAGCAGCTAAGAGACCAAAAACAGCCCCCGATGCACCCACAACAGGTATATTAATAAGTCGGTTTAAGGTTGCAGCAGGTTCAGAGGAATAGTTCATGCCTTGCAAAATTATACCTCGGCCCTCTCGTACTATAGTATTGACCATTTCTGGTTCGATGCCTTGCATCAATTGGCTAGCTTCAAAATAGTGAATAACAGAGTGTAAAAAAGCAGCCCCTAGACCAGTAGAAAGATAAAAGAATAAAAACTTTTTTGCTCCAAAAGCACGTTCAATTTCAGTCCCAAACATAAATAAAGTAAACATGTTGAAGAAAATGTGTGTGACACTTCCATGCATAAACATGTGCGTTACTATTTGATAAGGCTGAAAATGACTGCTCATTATCGGGAAAAGTGCAAAATAATGATCGAGTATAGGAAAAGCCATGGCAGAAAGAAACACCAATCCATTGATTATGATTAGGTTTTTAGTGATTTCTGGTATGGCCGAAAATTGTTGTTGCATAAAGTTTCAATTAGAATTATCCCATAATGGCTTCAACAGATTTTATTTCTGGAATCATGCGCTTTAGCATGCCTTCAATACCTACCTTTAGGGTGCTAGAGGAAGATGGGCAACCGCTACATGAACCTTGTAAAACCACATTAACCACTCCTTCTTCGTAGGAATGGAATTTAATGTTACCTCCATCCATTTCTACAGCAGGTCGGACGTATTTGTCAAGTAACTGTTTGATTTTCGCAACCATTTCAGCATTATCACCTTCGTATTGTTCTTCAGTTTCGGATTCTAATGCTGCTTTTACTGCTTCAAAACCTTCTTTCATGATGGGTTTTTCTTCTTCGAGGTATCCCTTTATAAAGTTTTTAAGCTCGAGCATAATCGTAGTCCATTCTACATTTACATCTTTGGTTACGGTAATAAAGTTGTTGCAGATATAGACTCCTTTGACATAGTCAAATTGAAACAAGGCATCTGCAACAGGCGACCATTCGGCAGCTAAATCTTTTTGATCCAAAGTAAAGTCGGCCATTTGTCGAGCATATAGCATTTGATTGGTGACAAACTTCAAAGTTCCAGGGTTAGGAGTCTGCTCAGTGTAAAGCATTATGGGTGCTTTTTTTATTTTCTTATCTTCCATTTTCTTAAGTTGAGACGGTGTGGATGCGACTTTAAAAAGACGCAAATTTTTATATTGTATTGGATTATATTAATCCCCAAAAATAATAAAAAAAAGGATGTTGTTGTTTTAATAAATCCTATTTTAGTTTAATTGTAACATTTATTTGCTCAACTTAGTTTGATTGATGGCCTTTTTTTGCAAAAGCGACCTTAATATGATTCTTTTTTTACAATAAAGTATTTGATTCCTCATTTATATTAAGTTGTTTTTGAGCCCGTTTTATACCCTATCAATCATTAGGTTCCTGTTTTAGTCGCTCCTCGAGAAAAAAGAAAGGAACAATGCGGTTTAATACAACAAATTAATTTATTTTTATTCATAGAATTCGTTATTTTTGCCATTGATGTGCGCATCAGCATTTTTTTAAAGAAATCAACACTCAACAACATGCAATTTTCAATATCGTCTGCAGACCTCAAAGAGCAATTACAAATTATCAGTGGGGCCATTAGTTCCAATCCTATTCTACCTATTTTAGAAGATTTTTTGTTCAAAATAGAAGGGGACAAACTCACGATTTCTGCCACAGACAATCAGACATTTATGACGGCATCTATGCATGTTGAAGCTGACGAAGATGGGTCGATAGCCATTCCGGCCAAAATCTTGCTAGATACACTAAGGCAGTTGCCTACACAGCCACTCAAATTTGCGGTAGACCTCGAAACATTCGCGGTTAAGGTGACTTCTCAATTTGGACGCTATTCATTAGCAGGTGAAGATGGGAACGATTTTCCGAGATTACCCGAACCTGATCATGTAGATCAAATTGAATTGCCTGCCTCCGTTATGTTAGAAGGGATCAATAAAACGTTATTTGCTGTTAGTCAAAACGATTCACAGGTGGCTATGACTGGTGTTTTTGTTCAAATCAACAGCGAAGGATTGGTTTTTGTAGCTACGGATGCACACAAATTGGTAAAATATGCTTTTTCAGATGTGGAGACCGATTTGGATGGGGCCTTTATTTTGCCCAAAAAACCCCTTACCCTATTAAAAAATGCCTTGGCGAACAGCAACCAAAACGTTCGCTTGTCCTACAATGATACAAATGCTATTTTTAGTTTTGACAACCAGATATTAGCGTGTCGTTTAATCGACGAAAATTATCCTAATTACAGTGCGGTAATTCCTGTAGACAATCCAAATACGATGAGTATCACTCGATCCGATTTTCTCAATTCGCTCAAACGAATTGCCAACTATGCGAACAAAACAACCAATCAGGTTAAATTAGATATATCGGATAGTTCCTTGACTATCGAAGCAGAAGATTTAGATTTTTCTAACAAAGCTACAGAACAACTACCTTGTTTTTATGACGGGGAAGCGATGTCTATTGGGTTCAATGCTAAATTTTTAATCGAAATGTTGAACACCATTGGTGGGGATAATGTACGCATTGAGTTGTCAAGTCCAAATCGTGCCGGAATCTTAAAGACAGAAGAACAGGTACCTTCTGAAGATTTACTGATGCTTGTAATGCCTGTTATGTTGAATGTTTAACAAATTGGTATGTTTTTAGCATTTAACAATAGGCTATTTCTTTGGGAATAGCCTATTGTTGCTTAAGGTCCTTTTCGGTTGACTTTCTGAATAGAGAAAAATTTTCAGCAATCGGTTTTGAGCTAAAAAAAATATTCAATTGACGACGATTAAAAGATAAATTATGAAATTAAAATATACCCTACTATTTCAGCTATTTGTTGTTATATTATCGGCACAAGATGCTAAAGAGTGTTACAGGCAAGGGAATCTAATGTTGAAAAATCAAGATTATCAACAGGCTATTGATTATTACAACAAAGCAATAGAACAAGATAGTAGTTATGCATTTGCAATCAATAACAAAGGACGTGCGCTATTTGAATTGCAGCAATACAAACAATCCGTAGATTGTTTTGATCAGGTATTAGCTTTGCAACCTCAAAATAATAAGGCTAAGTATCAAAGAGGACGCGCTAATTTTTCTATGGCCTATTATGAAAACTCGATTCTTGATTTTAGTGCTTTATTGGATGATCAAGAACAACACTTAGACGCTTTGTATTATCGTGGCAAAGCATATATGGAAGTCGAACGCTATAGCAAGGCGATTAATGATTTTAAAAAATTGATAGAATGGCGGGAATTAGATGAATCAACAGCCCTTTTGTATCAAAATGCCTATACCTTATTAGGGATGTCTGAACGGTATTCGAGTCAGTTTGATGCTGCGATGAAAAGTTTAAATCGAGCCATTGAAATTAATGCCAATGATGCGACGGCTTTGTATAACCGTGCGGTCATCAAAGTAAACAACGATGAAGTAGCAGCTGGGATTTTAGATTTAACAAAATCTCTAAAAATTGACCCTGCTAACCCTATTGGTTTTTATCAGCGAGGATTGGCATACAAAAAGCAATCTAACAACAAAGAAGCGATCAAAGACTTTACAGAAGTTGTCAAACTAAATGCATCGGCTAATATGGCCTACGTATCAAGAGGCTTTACCTATGCTGAGATGATGAAATATAAAGAGGCTATTCGGGATTACAGCAAGGCTATAGAACTAAATAATAAAGATATGGCTACGTATATTCGTAGAGGATATGCCTATTTTGAGATGCAACAACTAGAACAAGCCTTGAACGATTTTACCAAAGCCTGCTTATCCAATACCACCTTTAAAGGATATGCTTACAACAACCGTGCAAATGTAAAACGGGCGATGAAAGATTATGACGGAGCGATTAACGATGTTAATGAATCCATTAAAATCGATTCTTTAAATGCCTATGCTTACACTAATAGGGCAAGGATTCTTTTTGAAACCAAGGGGGCTAAAGCTTCCAAAAAAGATTTTGATCGGGCTATTGAGCTTAACAATCAAGTGGCCGAATTTTATTATCATCGAGCGGCCTATTATGAAGCAATAAAGGCATACGATAAAGCTATTAGTGACTATAGCAAAGCACAAAATTTAAACCCTAACTACAAAGCAAAAGAAATTTCAAAATTATTAAAAAATGCAAAAAGAAATTTCCTGAAGGGCAGCTAATGCAAATGATTGAAGTGCCAAAATATAGGGATAAAAAATATATATTGTTTTATTTGTGTGATATGTAATTAAAACTTAGATTTGTTCACGCCTTTTTTAAAAGGCTTTACACTACGTACCCCGACTACATTCACTACCGCAATTTTTGATATACCTTTTGTGTATTTATTTACTTTTTTTCTGTACTCCACAATTTTAGCAGAATTCAAAATCTACATTGTTGATTTAATTTTTCGCTTTAGTTTTGTTAACTAAAAACGGATGGCTCGTTTAGCTGATTCTAAATTAATTAAAATACCTGTCATAAGAGACTCAAGAGGAAATTTGAGTTCGATAGAGGGAAATAAAAATATTCCATTCGACATACAACGTGTGTTTTATTTGTACGATATACCTGGAGGGTCTACAAGAGAAGGGCATGCACACAGGCAATTGCATCAGGTTGTTTTTGCCTTAGCTGGGTCTTTTGATGTAGTGATAGACGACGGTTATGGTCGTCAGGTAATACATTTAAATCGTTCTTTCAATGGCTTATACATTCCTAATTTGCTTTGGCGAGAACTAAATAATTTTTCGTCCGGTTCTGTTTGCATGGTTTTAGCCTCTGAACATTACGAAGCACTAGATTATATCCGTAGTTATGACGAATACCTTTCTTTGGTGAACCCACAAAAAAATATGGTACCCAACCATCCTTAGGCGATACTAATCGATTTTTTTCTGATAATATGGTGCATTTTGATCGAGGCATCCAAAAACAAAATTTTGGGATTTGCGTTTCTTTCGATATGAAAGGACATTTCATCAAATAGTTGCATCATTTCAATAATCGCATCTGTATGAAGTACCTTCAGCATATTGTGTGCGGTTTCAAAAGCCTTATCCTGTAGTCTTATTTTGTCATGGCCTTGTTGTAAGGTCATAAATTCTCTCAGAAAAAAGAGTGCGTACTTCAAGAAGTGCACTTGATCTTTTCTACCTGTTTTTGCAAAAAAATCTTTGCTCTTATGTTTACCTGTAATCATTCCTTCTACCCAATCTACCATTGCTTTGGGCTGCCCTCGATAACACACCCGTAACCATTCAATAAATAGTTTTGAGTTATTATTGGATTGTTCGTTCATTAAATGTTGTGCTTTGTTGATATTGCCCTCTGACAAATAAGCAATATTTTGTGAATGTTCCGCAGAAAGCGAAAATTGACTACTCAGATATTGAGCAATTTCATCATCATCGAGTCGAGCAAAATTTATTAATTGACAGCGCGACAGTATAGTATTCAAAATTTTATCTGCCTGTTCAGATACCAAGATGAAAATTGTATTGGGCCGAGGTTCTTCAATCAGCTTTAATAGACGGTTGCCTTCTTTGCCCAAAAACTCAGGTAACCATAGAATCATAATTCGATATCGGCCTTCAGATGCTTTATAACTTAGTCTTTGAACAATTGAAAGACATTCTCCTGCGGTAATATTGCCTTGTTTATTGTCGGCCTCGATACGTTCTAACCATTGATTTATGGATAGATAGGGGTTGGCAAGAATCATGCTTCTCCAATCTGTTATAAAGTCGGTGCTGATTTTTTTAGAACCTACGGTAGGATAAGAGAAGTGTATATCAGGGTGTACTTGCTTGTTTCCCTTTTTGCAAGCGTTGCAGTTGCCACAGGAGTCTTTAGCTAGCGGTTGTTCACACAATAGATATTGCGCATAGGCTAAGGCCATCGCTAAGGCACCGTTGCCTTCTTTGCCTAAAAATATTTGAGCGTGCGCAGTGCGGTCGTTCTGATAGCTGTTGATAAGCAGTTCTTTTACTTTGATGTGTCCTACAACGTCTTTAAAGTGCATAAAATTAGATGGTTGGTTAGGGGTGAATTGCTAAAGCGCTTAAAATTTCATCGGCAAGCGGTTCTGTTTGTGGAGCAAAAATATGACATAATTGCCCTGCTTCATCAAAAACATATTTCTGAAAATTCCAGCTAACTTCCGAATCAGCAAAACCATTTAATTCTTTTTGTGTTACAAATTTATACAAATTATGCATGTTGTTGCCTTTGACGGATATTTTATGTGTCATCGGGAAACTAACATTAAACTTAGTCGAGCAAAAGGTTTGAATTTGTTGGTTCGTACCAGGTTCTTGTTGTCCGAAATCGTTGGCAGGACAGGCCACGATGCTTAGTTTGTTTTTGTACTGTGCATATAAATCTTGTAGTTGTTGATACTGTGGTGTTAATCCACACTCGGATGCAACATTTACGAGCATTATTTTTCGGCCTGAGAAGCTTGAGAAATCAATGACCGAGCCATCAATAGCCTCGATACTAAAAGAGTGAATAGAATTGCTTGTTTTATTTTTCATACTATGTATCAATTTAATAGGCTTGTTATGTAGTGCAATTATGTATAAAGTTCAATTAAAATCACTAATATTAGACTTAAAACCGTCAAAAACTTTTATAAAGATATGTATATTTCAGTATTTCGCAAAGCGCACTTCAATGCGGCACATCGTTTGCACAATAAAAATTGGTCAGAGGAAAAAAATAAAGAGATCTTTGGCTTGTGTAACAATCAATATTATCATGGGCACAATTATGAGCTAGAGGTTAAATTGGGCGGAACAATCGATCCCGATACAGGCTACCTAATCGACTTAAAAGTGCTTTCAGATGTTATCAAAGAGCATGTGGAACGGAAGTTTGATCATAAAAATTTGAATTTGGAAGTGTCAGAGTTTTTTGATTTAAACCCTACTGCCGAAAATATTGCCGTAGTTATTTGGAAAATATTGAGGGCACAATTAGATTCAAAATATGATCTTTCGGTGCGCCTTTATGAAACTCCCCGTAATTATGTAGAGTATGCTGGAAAATAACAGTATAGTACTGATTGTTTTGTATATTGTGCTCAAGCTTAGAACTCTATAAATGATAATTTAAACTATTGTTACGGGCTTGTCACAATAATATTAATCATGCGCTAAATGTATATCATCCATGTTCAAGGTTTTTTACATCTTGTCTACATCGTTGTTTTTGACAGGCCTAAGCTTTGAGCTTTTTGCGCAACCTTCGTTTGCGCTTAATGGCTCCTCTACCTTATTAACCGATAATTGTTATCAGCTTACTTCTGGGCAATCAATGAATGATGTTGGTAGTCTTTGGTGTGAATTCCCCTTAGAACTCAACAATGTCCTTGATTTGAATTTTGCTGTTAATTTGGGCTGTTCTAAAAATGCAGGAGAAGGCTTTGCGTTTGTAATGCACACTGATTCTACCGGTTTAGATGCATTAGGTTGTGCGGGAGAACTATTAGGTTTTGGGGCAGGGTCTGAATGTGTAGGCATACAGCCCTCTTTGGCGGTCGAAATCGATACGCGCTACAATAGAGGACACAGAGATTTGTATCAGCCACACCTTAGTCTGGTAAAAGACGGAAACATGTCGAGCCCTTTATTGCCGCCTGTACGGGTTAAGTCTGCGGGCAAAGATATTCGAGATTGTGAATATCATCATGTCCGAATTACCTGGAAGCCTTCCGAAAAAGAATTTTGTGTATACATCGATCAAGAACGAAGAATATTTTATCAGGAGGATGTTTTGAATACCTTTTTCAACGGTAAGTCCGAAGTTTTTTTTGGTTTCACAGCAAGTTCGGGCCGCAAAGCAACAATGCAAATGGTTTGTGTACAGTCTTTGAAGATGGAGGTTGACCCATATTTTGAACGGCAACACAATTTTGAAGAAGGTGTTGGTATTTACCCCAATCCGATCAATGAGAAATTGACCATAGATGTTAATTTATTTGCTCAAGATTCTGTTCAGATGCAACTTTTCGACAGTTCAGGCGAGCTTGTATACGAGATTCCTATGCATCTGACACAAGCTCAAAAATACTATTTTAATATGCCAGGCTTGCCGACAGGCGTGTATTATATTACCGTCACAAACGGAACCTCCCGTATATCCAAAAGAATTGTACATATCTCTTCTATTCGAGCATAATTCCATTACCTATCGTTCTTTTAGGGGGCAACAATTTATTCTTGACAATCTATTCCCTATATTTGATGCTTGGAATCCAATTATCAAACAAGACCTATCATAAAGTATGGCTTTAATCAAATCTTTGGGAGACAAACAACCGAAGCTAGGAAAAGATTGCTTTTTGGCTGAAAATGCCACCATTATTGGAGACGTTGTTATGGGCGATCAATGTAGTATTTGGTTTCAGGCAGTAATACGCGGCGATGTGCATTCCATCAAAATTGGCAACAAAGTCAATATTCAAGATGCTGCAATTATTCATTGTAGCTATCAACGGGCGGCAACTACAATTGGCAATAATGTCTCGATCGGGCATCGGGCTATTGTACATGGCTGTACCCTTCATGATAACGTCTTAATTGGAATGGGTGCAATGGTTATGGATCACGCAGTTGTCCACTCCAATTGTTTGGTGGCGGCTGGTGCAGTGGTCTTGGAAAACGCAGTGCTAGAGTCCAATTGTATCTATGCGGGGGTTCCTGCCAAAAAAGTAAAAGAGTTGAGTCCTGCACAATTTGAAGATACTGTTCTACGCATCGCCGAATCGTATACTATGTATGCCGGCTGGTACAAAAACAGCAAAACAATTAAAGATTCTGGGCCCTTAGATACCTAACCACGATAGCTTCATTCAAGCCTGAATTTATTGAAAATAGTATAATTTAAAAATATGAAAATAGCAATCGCACAACTGAATTATCACATTGGTGATTTTGAAGGAAATTTACAAAAAATGTTGGAGGCAACACAGATGGCTAAAGATACCGCGGCAGATATCGTTGTTTTTGGAGAGTTAGCAGTTACGGGATACCCTCCACGTGATTTTTTAGAGTTTGATGATTTTATAGAAAAAAGTCTAGAAGTGGTCGCTCGCCTAGCAAAGGCGGCTATTGATATAGCAATCGTGGTAGGTGCACCTAGCCGCAACCCCGTGGTCGAAGGTAAAGATTTGTTTAATTCAGCCTATTTTTTGGCAGATGGTACGATTCAACAAGTAGAACACAAAGCATTGTTGCCCACCTACGATATTTTTGATGAATACCGATATTTTGAGCCAGCATCGAGTTTTGAGGTGGTGCATTATAAAGGTAAAAAGATAGCCCTTACCGTTTGTGAAGATATTTGGAATGTGGGCAATGAAAACCCATTATATACGATATGCCCGCTTGATGAACTGAAAGAACAGGACCCGGATTTTATCCTCAATCTTTCGGCTTCTCCATTCAATTTCAATCATGCCAATAACCGAATTCATGTCCTCAAAGCTAATGTAGAGCTTTATGGGAAGCCTATGTT
This sequence comes from uncultured Aureispira sp., assembly GCA_905480485.1. Classification (GTDB taxonomy): domain Bacteria; phylum Bacteroidota; class Bacteroidia; order Chitinophagales; family Saprospiraceae; genus Aureispira. Next base: position 34,611 of record CAJQQM010000010.1, on the reverse strand, counting down.
CTATGTCAACCATGTAGGGGCGCAAACAGAGATTATTTTTGATGGAGGATCTATCGTGATGTCTCCGGATGGAATGGTACACGATGAGTTGCCGTATTTTGAAGCCTGTATTCGTACTTATGAACTCAGCAATGTTTTGAACGGCGGCATACACCAAGAGCAGAAAAAAGATAAAATGGATTTGATTCACGATGCTTTAATTACGGGGATCAAAGATTATTTTGGAAAACTAGGCTTGAAAAAAGCAATATTAGGACTCTCGGGGGGCATTGATTCTGCAGTAGTAGCTGTCCTTGCTCAACGTGCCCTAGGTGCCGAAAATGTACGAGTGCTTTTGATGCCTTCTCAGTTCTCTTCGGATCATTCCGTCAACGATGCTCGCCAATTGGCTAAGAATCTGAATATACAATATGATATTATTCATATTCAAGAAGCTTATACGGCGTATGAAAATATGTTAAAACCACATTTTACGGCGACAAAATTTGATGTAACGGAAGAAAATATTCAGGCGCGTATCCGAGGGATGCTGCTAATGTCTATGTCAAATAAGTTTGGCAATATCGTACTAAACACCTCCAATAAAAGTGAGGCGGCTGTAGGCTACGGTACCCTTTATGGGGATATGGCAGGCGGCTTGTCGGTTATTGCCGATGTTTATAAAACGGAGGTCTTTGCGTTGGCACGTTTTATGAATAAAGACGCAGAAGTGATTCCCATGAATACGATCACCAAACCGCCCTCAGCAGAACTAAGACCGGATCAGATTGATGCTGATTCCTTGCCAGATTATGAAATATTAGATGCTATTCTGTATCAATACATCGAAAAGCGTCAAGGACCCAAAGAATTAATAGCGCAAGGATTCGATAAAAAACTAGTTGCTAGAGTACTTAAAATGGTTAATAGGAACGAATTTAAACGGGCACAAGTAGCCCCGGTTTTGCGGGTTTCGTCCAAAGCCTTTGGCATGGGAAGGCGGATACCGATTGTTGGTAAATATTTAAATTAAATTTCATTAGTTGAATTTATAAAATTAGTAAAATGAAGTATGTTTTTTTGCTTTGCACTTGTATGTTATTTAGTCTTTTTAGCTGTCAAGACCCTATCGAAACAGAAAGTGCTAAAGCCCTCGAAGCCTATCAAAGTGGAGATTATCAAAAGGCAATTGATTTAAATCAAAAGGTATTAGATTTAGATTCAAACAGTACGGCAAGTATTGTTACTTATTATAATTTAAGCGTAATTTACCGAGAACAACAGCAGTGGCAAAAGGCTGCAGAACCATTGTTGAAAATTATAAATATTGATAGTAGTGAGGTGAATGCCTACGCAGATTTAGGTCTTGTATACTTAGAATTAGAGCAATTGGATTTGTCGATTGAATACTCAACAAGAGCCCTCGGATTTGGAGCCGAAAATCCCTATTCTAATGCTAATTTAGCGGTGGCGTATCGTTTAAAGGGAAGCTACGAAAAGGCTATGACTTACTCCAATATTGCCTTATCCTTCGATTCTACTAATATCAAAGCCCTAGATAATCTAGCCATTGTTTGTGAATCACAAGGTTTGTTGCAAGCGGCAATTAAATACCACGAGAAAGTTTTGATGTACGATAGTACACATATCCAAACATATCCTGTTTTGTCTAATTTGTATGGTTCAACAGCTGCTGCCGACAAAGCCATAGAATATGGAGAAAAAGCTTTAGTCCTATTTCCAGATGACATCAATATGATTAATAATATGGGCTTTATTTATTTAGAATTGAAAGACTATTCTAGGGCCCTTGAATTATTTGAATCAGTAATCGACCTAGATACGACCTATGCTTATGCCTACAACAATAAAGCATCGGTCTTGCTACAACAAGGTGCATTAGAAAAAGCTGTAAAAGCTGCTCAAAAATCGCTTTCGTTAGATGCAGATAATGCTTATGCTTATCGTAATCTTGCGCTTTGTTATGCTCAACTAGGCGCAACCGAAGCTTGTTGTAAAGCACTTGAACAAGGGAGTCAAGCCAAATTTCGATTGCGACTTCAAGAAACTATAGCTCAAATGCAAGCTCAGTATTGTCAATAATAAAAAAGCAATAAATTGTCAAGGGCTTTTATTCTTAGTGCCTGTAGTCCAAAAGCGCTTTCAACAGTGCCTTTGGTCTAGATAAATAACTCATATTACTCTAACAAACAGTAAGTCAAGACAGGGCGCGCATGTCAAACCCTAATTAGTAGACTATAGCATGGTCCATCCTTGAGGGCGGCTGCCTGCCCTCTAGGCAATGTAAATCGGATTCAATATCAAAAATTCTAGAACTAAGCTAGACTAGATGGCCCAATGAATCAGTTCTAAAAGCCGATTAATAACAGGGAGCAAATGAGGCCCTATGGCGTATCGCCCCTAATAATAAAAAAAGACCTTGCTACGAAATATTCGTGACAAGGTCTGTGTAGTATTATGCGTGTAGTAAACTAAAGTGTTAGGATTATTCTGGACTAATCATGTTAGCAATACTATTGTATAAGTTGACGACAAATTTTGTCATTTTGTAGAAAAGCCAATACATAACAGGGACAACTACAAGTGTCAAGAAAGTTGCGAAAGTCAAACCGTAAACTACGGTCCAGGACATTGCCCCCCAAATTGCTGCATTATCACCACCAATAAAGATTTGTGGATCTAAATCCGTTACGAAGGTCGTAAAATTAATGTTGAATCCAATGGCCAGTGGAATAAGACCCAACACCGTCGTAATCGCTGTTAATAATACCGGTCGTAAACGTGTCCCACCACCTTCTATAATCGCTTCTTTTACCTCTTTATCCGAAAGAGAAGCCTTTCCAGTTTCTTTTTCCTTTCGTTTACGCAAGAAATTAATAAAGTCTATGAGTACAATGGCATTATTTACCACAATACCCGCCAAGGATATAATACCAATTCCCGTCATCACAATTACAAAGTCCATGCCCGTAAAGGCGTACCCTAGAAATACCCCAATGGTACTAAACACAATAGACAATATTATGATAAATGGCGATACGAAGGAGTTGAATTGAGAAACTAAAATTAAGAAAATAGCAAAAATAGCAATCAACAAAGCATTCGACAAGAAGTCCATGTTTTCTGCCATTTCTTCTTGTTCGCCTGTAAAATTAAAATCAAAATTTTCTGGCATTTTATCCGTCTTGTATACTTCCATCAAGTCTTTGACTTCGTCGACTACCTCATTTGGATTGTATCCATCAATAACATTAGAGTAAATTGTAATAGTTCGTTTCTCGTTTTTGCGCTTGACGGAGGAGTAAGTCGTGCTTAAACGTTTGGTAGCTACTGCAGAAATTGGTACCTGCATGATACGACCTCCCATGTCCATGTTCATATACGTAACCGATTGGTTCATCAAGGCTTCATCATTGTTACGATATTCTTTATTAAAACGCAAAATCATAGGATACTCATCCTCTCCTTGTTTGAATTTACTGACCTCGCGACCAAATAGTGCAGTATTAAGCGATTTTGCAATATCCAGCGTTGATAAGCCATACTGACGAGCACTAGTACGGTCTATCTCAATAATGTCTTGTTGTACATTAGCTGTTACATTCATTTTAAGCTCTTCAACCCCTGCTACATTTGCAGCTTTGAGATAATTTCGAATGTCTTGTGCCACTACAGACAATTCCTTCATCGTCTTATCGTCTCCAAAAATTTCTAAATTAATAGGTTTGCCGGTAGGAGGACCATCTTGATTGCGATCAACTACAATTTCTACTCCGGCATAGCCGGTGAGCGCTTGGCGGATATCTTCCATTGCATCTCGGGTTGATAAACCCTTACGCTCTTCTGAAGGAACAAATGATACCGTAATACGTGCTTTATTTGGCGTTGCCCCAGGCTCAGGTGGTGCCATTGGGTCTGAGGTGTTTTCTCCAATCTGTGAAAGAGTAGCTTCTACTATACCCGCATCTCTGTACTTGCTGATAGCGGTTTCTACTTTACCCTCTATCTCTCGCACTAAAGTATTGGTGCTTTGAATGTCCGAGCCAATTGGTAGCTCTACAAAAGCATTGACATACAAAGGGTCTGCTTCTGGAAAGAAGACTGTTTTGGGCATGTTACTACCCAACAAGTTAGCAGAGAAAATTAATAAGAAGAATACACCGATAAAGACAATTGCAGGCATCAGCCCTTTCAAGACAAGGCGGATGAATTTATCATAAATATTCTCCAAGAATGGCAGTACCTTCGCTTGGAAGATTACAGAACCTGGGCGGAATATTAAGTAGTTGGCCAAAACCAAAATCATGGACATTCCTATAGCATTGCGCAACCAATAAGCTCCATTAATAGAAGCTGCTATTGCAATAACTAGCAATACAATTAGGAAAATGGCATTATTGATAAATTTACGTTTCTCATTTTTGCGCACTAAATCTATGCCACTTATCTTCATAAAGCGTGCGGTAAACACCGGGGTAACCACTAGGGCAACAAAAAGAGAAGAACTCAATACGATAATTAGTGTTAAGGGCAAATAGCCCATAAATTCGCCCATCAAACCAGGCCAGAACATCAAAGGAACGAATGCTGCTAAAGTAGTAGCAGTTGACGAAATGATCGGCATCGCTACTTCACCTGCGGCTTTCTTTGAGGCGTCTATTCCTGAGTAGCCTTCGCCCATGTACCGGTATACATTCTCTACTACTACAATCGAGTTATCTACCAATAACCCTAAGGCTAAAATTAGAGAAAAGAGTACCACAACATTCAAGGTGATCCCCATGATATTCAAAATCAAAATACCCATCAGCATAGACATCGGTATGGCCAACCCTACAAACAAGGCGTTGCGAAGCCCCAAGAAAAATAACAAGACCAAGACAACCAGGATCACCCCAGATATGATACTGTTAAATAAGTTGGATAATTGGCTCTGAGTCTGAATAGACAAATCGTTAAATAAGCTAACTTTCAGTTCTTTAGGGAATTTATTAGCTTCGGCCTTTTCAACTATTTTTTTCAGTTTTGCTGCAGCTGAAAGTAGGTTTTCTCCACTGCGCTTTATAACATCTAATGATACAACCGGTTTTTGGTCGGCGCGGGCAATCGAGGTCGGGTCTTCCACTGTTTCTGTAACAGTTGCCAAATCTCTCAAGAAGACAGCACTACCAAATTCACTTTTGATAATTAAATTCTTTATTTCTTCTATAGATTTGAATTCACCTAAGACCCGAACTGTTCGGCTAAATCCGTTGAATTTTCGTTCACCAGCAGACATTGTCAAGTTCTCCATTGCAATTGCATTAGAGATATCATCAAAGCTTATACGCTTGGCCTGCATTTGTTTCCAGTCTACCTCGATATGCACCTCTTTTGAGGCAATACCTTTGAGTTTTACCTCCGATATTTCAGATAGTTTTTCAATTTCGGTTTGTAGATACTCTCCAAACGAACGCAGTTCATCTCCTTTAAAATCACCCGATAAGTTGATGGTGATGATTGGAATTTCAGAGAAATTGATTTCAAATACATCAGGCCCTGCGGTTAAATCTTTCGGAAAATCTTTGCCACCTTTTGCTTTGTCTACAGCGTCCTTTACTTTACGTAAGGCGTCCTTTACGGCTACGTCGGTGTTGAATTCTACAATAAGATTAGAGAAATCATTGATAGAGTTGCCATCTATCTTTTTCACCCCTGTGATAGAGGCTAATTCCTTCTCGATAGGGATAGTTACTAATGTTTCCATATCCTCGGCCGAGTTGCCCGCATAGGTTGTTGCCACATAAATAGTGGGGATTACAATTTCAGGAAACTGTTCTTTAGGCATGGTTTGGTAAGAACTCCACCCAAAGAATAAAATCATAATGGTCAGCAAGAACATACTCGTAGAGTTGTCTACCGCAAAGGATGTGGCCCTAAAGTTTCTATATAATTTTTTATTACTCATTTTTAAAGTTTAAGTTGCAACGAATCATTTGAAAATGTCCTTATTACTCAATTATTTTTAGTAATTCACCCTCTGCTACCGTAGTAGCACCGGCGGTGATAAGTACTTCTTCTCCGTTTAGTCCTGTTTCTACAATTGTCTCATTTTGATAAGTACGTCCCAAGGTGACAATCTTTTTAGCGGCACGATCAAGTTCTGCTACCATTACGAAAGCTTTGCCACTCACATCTTGCTGAATCAATTCGTCAGGAATCACCACAGCACCATCAGCAGAAAAGTCGTTGACAAACATGGTCGATAATAAATTAGGTTTGAGTAGGCCATTCATGCTTTTGACAGTAGCCTCTACTTCGAAGGTGCGATTAGTAGGATTGATGACACGACCAATCATAGCTACTCGTGCTTCTTGTTCTTGTTGCAGCGCAGGAAAACTAACTTTTACTTTTTCGCCGCGTTTGATATTGCCTAAATACACCTCAGGAACGGATGCAACAACTTTTAGACTGCTAGTATTTAATATTTGAACAATAGGACTGCCAGGTCCAGCCATTTCGCCCTCTTTGACCATCACCCTATCTACATAGCCACTAGCAGGTGCATATACACTTGCCTTCGTTAACTCAAATTGTAAACTTTCTTTGTTTTTTTCGAGTGATTCTACTTGATTCTTTGCTTGCAAAAACTGAATTTCCGAACCGATTTTTTGTTTCCAAAGATTTTCTTGGCGCTTGTAGATGTCTAGTGCTAACTCAAGAGATTTGTCAAGCTGTGCAATGCTTTTGCGAATGCTTTCTAGATTTACTTGGGCAATCAGGGCGCCTTTTTTAATGAATTGCCCCTCTTTGACATCGAGTTTAACAATACGACCGCCCGTCTCACTACTGGCAAAAGCTGGATCTTGCGCCGTCATTACGTTGCCTTGTACTTCTACATAATGTCTGAAATCTTTCGTTTTTACTTTAGCAACTTTAACGATTACCTCTTTTTCTTTAACAGAACTTGGATCTATTTTAGCAATAAGTGCCTCTAAATCCTCCATTTCAGCTTTTAGCTTTTTCATCTCTTGGCGCTTAGCGCTGAGTGCCGTGCGAGCATCTTTGGCGGTTGTGGGGGCTGCCGTTTCAGTTTCTGAGGAACCACCACAAGCAACGGTCAGCCCTAGTATCAAAATTGCAAAAATATAATTAATATGTTTCATGTTAGAATGGATATATTATTGTTATGAGTATTTAAATTATTTTCCTAATGCTTTGTCTAAATCGGCTTTTGCTACTACTAATTCATACAGGGCATTCATGCGATTTGCCTGTGTTCTGTAAAGTTCTTGTTCTGCTTGAGTCATTTCCAAGCTTGACCCTACACCTTCTTTGTATTTGATGCGAGTGGTGTTGAGTATTTTTTGAGCTAAGGCTACGTTTTTATCTTGGTTTTCTAAGCGAATTTGAGCATTTTTGTAGGCTGCACGGGTGTTTTTTACTTCTAATTCGATGCCGCGTTCTAAGTCCTGCAGTTGTAGCTTAAATTTTTCTACATCAATTCTCGATTTCTTAATTTTGGCGGCTTTATCCAGTCCATCAAAAATAGGGACGTTTAACTGTAGTCCAACAATGGTGGTTGGGAAAAACCCGGGAGAATTACCATCAAATAAATCGTCGCGTTGCAAAACTTGCTGATGCACGGCAAAGGCTTGAAGGGTTGGCATGTAGCCTAAATTAAACCGCTTGGTATTTAATTCATTTAAGTAAATTGTTTGCTTTAGAATGTCCGTCTCAAGGCGCTGTCCTGTATTGATATCGCCGTCTAGGTCTTCACTTTCAGGCAAAACTAACAAATCGCTAAGTGCGTCACTGAGTTCTATTGTTTGGTCCAAGGGGTAATTCATCTGAAACTTCAGTACGTTATAAGCTAGTTCTACTTGTCGGCTGAGGGCACTTAGTTCAATTTCTAGGTTAGAGATAGACAATTCCAAACGTTCAACATCGAGCTGTTCGACAAGGCCATTGTCGAAGAATGCTTGCGTTTCAGTTTTCATGGTACCCAAATTCTTAATATTGTTTTCTATGACTTTCTTGTTTTCTTCTGCAATCAAAACAGTTAAATAAGCTTTTACAACCGTATGTTTGATGTCGTATTTGCTAAGCTCGGCTTGTCGCTTGGTCATCTCGAGTAGTCCTTTTGATGCTTTTAGCCCAACAAAATAGGAGCCATCTACCACTAGTGTGTTTAAGTTGAGCGAAAAAGTTAAATTGTTGCGTGTACCAAATTGTGTTTCGGAGTATCCTGGTTCTGGAGGAGGCAATGAAATGCCTGGAATCTCAAATGCAAAAGCATCATTTGGTATCAATTGTGTCGGTAAATGAATAAAATAATTATACTCCACCTGAGCACTTAATTTAGGAATGCCTACAGAGGTATATTCCTGTACTTCTGCTTTTGCCCGCATGATGTCAAGGTCGGCTGTTCTTACCACATTGCTTTTGGTTTGCGAATAAGCAATAGCCTCTTTGAGTGTAAAGCTTTCGGTTTCCTGAGCCTGCATAGATAAGCCGACTACTAAAAGTCCAAAAATCAAGATTGTTTGTTTCATTTTAAAGATTTGATATAGTAGAAGTGTTCTGTGTATTAATGAATTTCTCTTTCTGGGTCTAAGTTTTCAAGTATTGAAGTCAATAGTTTTTTGCCTTGCTCGGATACGATACCGCTAATATGATACTTGACAAATTCTTTGTGCAAGATATGCGTAGGGAATTTATCAGCCGGAAATAAGTCTAAATTGGATAGAACAGGCATAAGGCCTACATATATTTTAGCGATGAGCTCCACAAACAAATCCTGACGATATAAGCCCTCGCTTACCCCTCTTTTTAAATTGCTTTCTACCAAAAAAGCTATATCTTTTTTGTGGTACTTATCGAGTAACTCCCATACGGGGCGGTGGTATTTTTGTAAGTCAAAAAGTAGTGAAGGATTGATATCTTTTACTTGGACCTGCACATACAAGCTTATTTTGATAAGTTCATCCAAGGCGTTTTCGGCTCCTTCTTTGATTTGAAGGCACATACTCTTCTCTTGAGCAATGTATCGCTGCATCATTTTTGTAACGAGATCTCTTTTGTTTTCAATGTGTAAGTACAAGGTTTTTTTAGAGATACCGAGCTGTCGTGCAATGTCTGTCATCGTTACACTACGAATACCATACTTTCTGAAAAGTATATCTGAAGCCTCTAGTATTTTATTTATTTCATCCACAGGTTGTCATTCTTTTAAATCGAAATTCTTGTATTTGGTTCATTTATGCTTGAAGTTTGCAGGGGGTGTTTTTTGATAGCGCAAAAGTAGTAATAAAACCATGAAAACCGATATAAAGTTTAAAGTTTCCTAGGTTTTTAACAAAAATTAACCCTGAATTTACTTAGGGCCTTAAGCTTGCTCAAACTTGTTCGTAAATAATTGTCTGCTAAATCGGATTTCTTTGCGTTTATTGCATTATATTGCTTCTTGAATTTTAAAATCTAAGAATCTCAATCGCATGAAAAAACAACATATTGTCGCCCTAATAACCTTGATTGTTATTTTGGTCTATGTAGCAACCTGTGGCTTTGGTGGGTCAAGTAACGATTCGGATACTGCAATGAACACCGTTGATAGCCTTCAGAATGATACCTTGGCAATAGCAGATACTTTACAAGATTATGTTGAAGACGAAGCATCTATACAGCTTCGTATTAACAAGATGATTGAACAAGAAATGGAAAATGCAAAGCGCAGCGGTTATGTCAAAGCAATGTTGGCTAATTTTGAATTGGGTATGTCGAAACGTCAAGTTAGAAAACACATGCTCAAAATGAAACAAAAAAAACACCTAGTTCGTGTACAGAAATCAGCTAATTTGTTTGAATATGTTTATCGTCTGCCTCTAGAAAGTGGCAAGTCTAATACCTATATGGATTTTGAATACAGCAGAAAAGGAGGCGTTTATAAGTCGATTTGCAAACCAAGCAAATTTAGTAAGATGCCTAAAGAAGCGTTTCTCCAAGAAATCAAAATCTTATTTGAAGAATGGTATGGAGCACCTGATTTTGTAATCCCTGTTGAAAACTGTACACGCTACATTTGGATTACCGGCAATCAGCACCTTGATTTATATTGTACCGGCAAAAAAGTTGAATTTGTATATACCGATCTCAATGTTGAAATTCCTAAAAATATAGAGGGAGGAGGTGAAGAACGGCCTAATGTAAAATTGGTGAGCTAAAGTAGTTTATAAAAGGCTATCGTTTAGTTTTGCGGTACATTTTTTTATTTTATCATTTCTTTAATCAATCCAACCAACTATGAACATAAAAATCATCAACAAATCAAAACACGATTTGCCGCATTATGCGACGCAGGGAAGTGCAGGTATGGATTTGAGGGCCAATATTGACCATCCTGTTGTGTTGCAATCGCTTGAACGGTGCATCATTCCAACGGGTTTGTATATAGAATTGCCTGAAGGCTTCGAAGCACAAATCCGACCAAGAAGTGGTTTGGCAATCAAAAAAGGCTTGTCAATACCCAATTCGCCCGGTACAATTGATAGTGATTATCGAGGAGAAATTGGCGTTATTCTAATCAATTTGTCGACAGAATCGATTACCATCGAACCCTCTGAAAGAGTGGCGCAAATGGTGATTGCAAAGTATGAACAAATATCCTGGCAACCTGTAAAAGAATTATCTGAGAGTGATCGATCTGCAGGTGGATTTGGCAGTACCGGCAAATCCTAAAATCCTTTATTAATAGCCACCAAATTGTTTAATTTAATCAATCAAACCTAGCATAAAATTTATGAAAATTATTATTCCAATGGCAGGAAGGGGTACACGCCTCCGTCCACATACACTTACCGTTCCAAAACCACTTGTAGAAATCGCTGGCAAATCTATCGTTAGAAGACTTGTAGAAGATTTGGCGACAGCCTATGATGGCACCGTCGACGAAATTGCTTTTATTATTGGCGATTTTGGAGAGCAGGCAGAAAAAGACTTAATTCAATTGGCCGAAAGTTTGGGGGCGAAAGGGTCGGTGTATTATCAGAAAGAAAAACTTGGAACGGCACACGCAATATTGTGTGCCAAAGAAAGTTTGGAAGGTAATGTAATTGTAGCTTTTGCCGATACCTTATTTAAATCGGATTTTACTCTAGATACAGAACAAGACGGTTTGCTGTGGGTACAAAAGGTAGCTGATCCTTCTGCTTACGGAGTTGTTACCCTTAACGAAGCAGGCGTGATTAAGGAGTTTGTTGAAAAACCAGCAGAATTTGTCTCTGATTTGGCGATTATTGGCATTTATTACTTCAAAGATGGAGCTTACTTGAGAGACGAACTACAGTATTTGTTAGACAACGATCTGAAAGATAGAGGAGAGTATCAAATAACAGATGCGCTTGAGAATATGAAAAATAAAGGGTCTCAATTCAAAACTTTAAGTATTGAAGAATGGTTGGATTGTGGCAATAAAGATGCTGTGGTATATGCGACCGAACGGGTTTTAGAAATCAAAAAGGAAGCAGCGACTGTCTCGGAAAGCTGTCAGCAAGAAAATTCAGTCATTATACCTCCTTGTTTTATAGACGAAGGAGTGGTGCTCAAAAATGCAGTCATCGGTCCTCATGTTTCTATTGGTAAAAATTGCCATGTAATTGACGCTGTAGTATCGAAAAGTATCATTCAAAACGATAGTCTTGTGCAAAATGTTGTCATTGAAAATTCAATTTTAGGAGCACATGCGTCTTATAAGGCCACTAAATCAGAATTGAGTATTAGCGACTATTCTAAGATTCGTTAAACGATTGCAGGGACAATAACGTTTAGTTAACGACTTAGCTTGCTTTTTGGAGAGAATATTGATGCAATCAAATGTATACTAGCTTATTGAATTTTTAAAATTAAAAACATGATTTTTTTGAAATGGACAGGTACTCTTGTTTTAGTGCTTCTTGGAGGCGTAGGACTTAGTCTTTGGGCGCAAGTCAACAAAAATCAGTTGGACGAGGCTAGTATTCAGGTTGAAAAGTTATTTATCGAAGCGAATAGGGATAAGATTTTAGGCAAAACTGAAGAGGCAATTGCCGGTTTTGAACTGGTTCTTAAAGAGGATGCCGAAAATGCAGCCGCAAACTATGAATTAGCCCGGTTGTACCGACAGCAGAAGAAGTTGAACAAAGCATTGTTATATGCAGAACAATCCAAATTACTAGCCCCTTACAATCGTACATTTAATGACGTATATGTAAGCCTACTCGACGGCGATGGTCAATACAAAAGAGCAGCGGAAACGTATGCGTTATTGCTCGAAAAATACCCTGACGACGAAGATCTATACCTTGATTGCGCCTACTTTAATTCAAAAAATGGTAAGCCAGATTTAGCCATCAAATTATACAATAATTTAGAAAAACGCCAAGGTATACAGGCCACTACATCGCTGCGTAAGTTTAAGATGTACAAAAGAATGAATAAGGGAAAAAAAGCCATTTTTGAATTAGAAAAATTAATGGAGGCTTTCCCGTTTGAAGCCAATTATGTACTAAAGCTTGCCAATTATTATGTTGCTACAGCCGAGCAAGATAAAGCAAAAGTTTATTTTCAGAAAACGCTTGACATAGAACCAACAAACAGCGAAGCTAATTTGGCAATGATTGATTTTTTTCTTCAAAATGGAGATACAAGTAGTTATCTAAATGCTTTGTTGGCCGTATTCGAAAACCCTAAACAAGGGTTTAAATCTAAAATTAAATCCTTAGAATCATTAGTGATAACCCTAACCGAAGGTCAATTAAATCCTTATATCGTTGCTATCCAAAATTTGAGTCAAAAACTGGTACAGATATATCCGCAAAATGGACAAGCTAATATTCTGAACGGTGAAGTTTATTTTTACGATAAAAAATATGCAAAGGCCCTAGAATACTTTAAGGTAGCGTTGAATAGTCAACAAAATAATCTACAGCTTTGGAAAAGAACACTAGAATGTCAGCGATTGACCAACAACAAAGCTGAATTGGTCAAATATGCTACTACCTTAATAGATTTGTATCCTGGACAGGCCTGTAGTCACTATTACAAAGGGATTGCATGGCTGTATCAGACTAATTATATTAAAGCCGTTGAAGCACTCAAATTATCAAAAGACATAGCCTTTGATGATAAAGATTTGACAGCTGCTAGTTGGAGGTATCTAGCCTGGGCCTATCATCGGATGCATCAATCCGAAAATACTCAAAAAGCCTTTGCCGCTTCCTTTGATTTGCTTGCAGACAACGAAGAAACGATTTATTTTTATGCCCTAACATCGATTGAAAACAAAAAAGATATTGATAAATCACTTCAATTGGTAAAAGGTGTTATTGCCAAACAACCTGACAATATTCAAATAAGGACTATTCATGGCCGACTTTTGTATCAGCAAGGGGCTTTTAAGTTGGCCGAACAAACTTGGCAATACGCTCTACAAATTGGTGGGTCAGCACAACCGGATTTGATCGAGTATTACGGTAATGCCTTGTTTCAGTTGGGGCAAAAAGAAAAAGCCCTTGAGTATTGGCAAGAAGCACTTAAAAAGGGATCTCGTTCTTCTGTTTTGCCCCAAAAAATAGCAACGAAGCAACTGTATGAATAAGCTAATAAAGGTATTTTTAGCCTGTTGGATATTAGGAGCTCTATCAAGTTGTGCAACGGTATCTAATTCGGTTTCAGATAACAAAATCAAAAAAAAGTCCTTGCCGTTTTTACTCAAAAAAATGGAAGCTAATCGTATTGATTATACTTGGTTTGGTGCTAAGGCCAAAGTGAAGTATGCAGGGGCCGACCAAAAAATAATATTTTCTGCACTTATTCGGATGCAAAAGGATAGCCTGATATGGATCAAGCTCAAAAAAATGAACGTAGAGGGCTTACGTGTTCGTATAACACCTCAAAGTATAGAAATTTTAAATCGGCAAGAAAGTAGTTATACTAAAAAATCATTTGCTTTTCTGCAAGAGGAATTTGGTGTTGATTTGAGTTTTTCAGCACTACAAGATTTAATAGTTGGTAATCCGGTGTTATATCAACAACGTAAATTACTTGCAACTATCTCGGGTGGGGCTTATCTACTCAAAACGCCCGCTGCTCAAAAAGAAGTGTTAAAGATTTTTTTGAGCGCAAACGACTTTAGACTTAAAGCGATTAGTGGCTCCGAAAATAATAATAGTATTGCTATCGACTACGACAACTACGAACTGGTAGACGAACAAGTAATTCCCCTACTCAAACAGATACAGGTGGAGGGGGAAAAAGAATCGATAGAATTGAAAATAGAGCTCTCAAGAATCGAACTCAATGAAGCACAAAAGGTAAGCTTTAAAATTCCCGATAGTTATCGTAAAGACTAGCGTCTAATTTGGGGGGCTCGGCGGAAGTTTTCTGGAAAATAGCGAGGCTAAGTCATTTACTAAGGAATCAAAGGCGACTCCTTGTTCTTGCGTGCAAAGTTGCTTTATATCCCTGAAATGAAGGAAGTCTTGCTGTTCAATTTGTTGGTGTAGTTGTGCAATTTGATGGCTGATTAATGCTACCTCTTCGGGTTTGTCAATTAGCAAAAGCGCATACAGCTGTTGTTTTTTTTCTTTGATGCGCCGATGAATATCCTTTCTTTTTAGTTGATGTTCTTCAATGAGCAGGTCGTATTCTTTTACCTGTTTTGGATTAAACTCAAGTCGCTTTATAATGTAGTGTTTAGGTGCTTTCGGCCGACGAGGTGGTCCAAAGCTAATAAATGCGACTAACAGCAGATTGGTCATTAATAAAACGAGGCTGCTTGTTTTAAAGAATTGCTTTTTTGTCATGACGGATTAATAAAGGGTTTCGCTGTCTAAAAGTTCCATGTTTTGTGCAAAGTCAGCAAGATCGGAAGCGGAATATACATATCGACTAAGCCCGTAGTAATTAATTGTAATTAATAGTAATAGACACAATGCCCCTGCTAAAAACCATTTGGTTCCTATTGGTTGTAGATCATTTTCTTTTAGGCGCGCGCTAATTCTTGTTAACAAAAAAGCAGGTGCTTTTGTAGGCTTTATGCTTGCGAGACGCTGATCGATAGAATCCTTTTTACTGGACATAAGTTATAACTTGTTTTGTATATAGACGATTGAATGGTCATTATCCCTCGGTATTCATTGAATTTTTTAGATTTTTTTTGGCTCTTTGAACCAAAGATTCAATAGATTTTGGGCTTTTTTGCATGATTTGCGCTACTTCTTTGTACGAAAGGCCGTCTATTTTGGAAAGAATAAGGGCTGTTTTTTGCCGAGGAGGTAGCTGATCTACTTTGGCCAATAAGGCTATTGTGGCTTCCTTTTGCTCCAATATAATACCAGGATGTTCTTTTGCCGATAGGGCAGCTTGCCGCATTGATTTTAAGCCCAATATACTTTGTATATAAGCGAGTCGATGTTGTCGTTTTTTAGACTTTAGTACATCAAGACAATGATTTATTGCTATTCGGTAAATCCAAGTTTTTGGACTAGATGCAGCTCGGAACGTATCTATTTTTTGGTAAATTTTAATAAAGATATCTTGAGTGGCATCTTCAGCATCACTGTATCCATGCAAATAATGCAAGCAAAGATTAAAAACGCTATCGGCATGACGATGATATAATGTTTCAAATTTCAAGTAGAAGCTGTTTTAGTACCATTTGTTTGGGTTTAACAAACGACTAGGGTTGGGATGAATAAAGGTATAATCTAATGTGTTTTTCAGCTTTTGATTACTTACAAACTTAAACGACTCCTCAAGGGGTTGGCTGAGTGGAATTTCAAGGCCAATTGATTTTGCAGCCTTACTGTAAAATTCACCCTTGCTAGGATGCTTATCAGCACAGACATTGAAGATACCTTGCAATCCGTTTGATTCCGTCATTTGTTTCAAAATTTGAAGACAGTCGGACCGATGAATAAGATTGATAGGTACAAGGCTATTGGGAATTTGGTTTTTCTTTTGGAAGAATTGACCAGGATGGCGTTTGCCGCCAATTAAGCCGGCCATTCTTAGAATGATAGGGTGCTTTTCGGATAGGTTTAAAAATAGATTTTCGGCAGTCAAAAGGGGGTGTTCCGTCTTTTCATCTCGACGATCTTCTCGTACCCATCCGTTGTTGTTGCGGTAAACCGATGTAGCGCTCACAAAGATTATTTTTTGGATAGGAGAGGATTCGATGAGTGGAACTAGGCGATTAAACTGATTGTTAACATCCGGCCTTCGACTAGGAGGAATATTGATAATTAGGATATCGGCGTCCAAAAAGGCATGGAAATCACCTTCTATACAATCGGCTTCAACTGAAAGCTTAAAAAGCTGCTTTTTTTTAGCTTTCAAACGAGTAATTTTATCCGTACTTCTTGACGATAAATGGATTTGATGTCCTTCTTTAACTAATAAATCCGAAAGAGGAAGCCCCAACCAACCGGAACCTAGAATACTGATGGTTTTGTTCGACATAGAAATTTAGTATAGTGCATGAATGCTGATTATAAGTTTAAAAAATACAGTACAATAAAGGAGTAATCCTGTTTATTGTGCTCGGGCAACGACAAGTTGTGCTTTTAATGATTCAACATTATTTTCCCAATCCGCTACCGAGATAGCATCGCTGTAGAGTCCGGCTGCTTCTGTTGTTGCAGCCCTAACTTGGGCGGTCCAACGGTCGAGTTGTACGTCTGCTTGTGCTGTAGATAAAGGTCCGTTGATTAACAGGGCTTTTTGTTGCGCATAAAGATTTTGTTGCAGGGTCCAGCCACCAGTCAATTTATCGCAAGCTGCAGACCATTGTTGTAGCCCAAGTGCACCATGGCCAAAAGGTTGACAATTATTACTTGCCTCAGCCCAAGGATCGGCTATATGCGTGATCGCATTTTGGCTAGTCAAATTTTCGAAAGCATTATCCAAGTCCCAGGGAATAAGATGTAGTTTATGGAAGCTTGTTTCTTCGTACCAATAAAAATTATGGCTCTCACAATAATTGTCAAAACAATACCAATGAAAGGGGCCGTCGTCGTGTTTTATCGCCCTATCGGTCACAACATAAGCCATGATTTTTTGCATGTCCAGCCATTGGTCTAAGATTGCCGGCAAATTAAATGAATTAGAACTCGCTACTTCCTGTGCAAAAGAGGCTATCATCGTGGGGTTGAGGTTGTCTTCTTCGTTGGTCTTTAGGCTATTTCGGTATTCAAACGACGATTTGGCTTGCCCATTGCTGTTGAGTGGCCAACATTCTTTGTATAGGTTGCCATCGCCGTCGTCAAAATGATGCTTTGTAAATCGGCCGTCAATTTGTTCGGTCAAGGCATACAGGCCATAGTAGCGGCCGTTGATAAGGAGTCTTGCATGCACCGACCTTGGGGCCGCAACGCCCATTTGTCTAAACAACCAATAGCCCAGCCGTTCCCGCATTTGCGAAGCGTCTTGGTTTTGAGAATGAAACTGAAGTTTTTTTAAGCCAAAAAACATTCGGTCAATTCCTTTCCAATTAATTTTGACTTTCATCGATAGTTTGGTGGCGGTCTTGTAGCCTGAGGGGTCAGCCCAATTAGGTCCCGATACACCTCCTACAAAGGCCCCTACCGACCCTTTGTATCGGATACCTACGGGGCTTAGGGTATCGCCTTCAAAAATTAGCATTCCCTCAACATATTGTTCGGCTGTAGGGTTGCTGTCAATTGCGTGCAAAGCAGAACCGGGTAACTTTAACTCAAAGGTATGTAAGCTATTTTGGTCAAATATATAATCTGAGGGATTGCTGAGGTAGTTTTCGGTACCCGTAGGCTGAATAATTGGAACCACGAATTCAGGGTCATTATAGTTGTATGGGCCTTTCTGACAGGTGCAAAAGCAGCAAATAATCGTTATTTTTGTCCAGTAGGATAGGTGTTTCAAATGCATAGTAGAATAATTAATGTGGCAGTTGTTGAGCATTCTATTTAGGTAAAAGTGCCAGAATTTGGGCCACAAGAAACCCAAGCAAGTATTTAGGTTCATAGAGATTTGGAATAGGGCACTTTACGTATAAAAATAGAAAAAAAACCTCAATATCAGAAGTGTAGAGCAGGTACAGTTCAAAAATAACAAGCGCTGTTGCAATTCTTTGTTCTGTCAAAATTTAATTATATTGAATCTATTGTTTCACCTAGCCCATACATTATGAAAAAGGACCTATTAGAAAAAAAAGTAAAAGCAAAAGAAGATTTAGAGGGTATAGATTTAGAAAAAGCTAAATTAAAAGGGGCGGACTTACGAAAGGCTAACTTTAAAAAGGCCAATTTTGAGCGGGCTGATTTACGTAACACAGATTTGAGAGGCGCCGATTTGGAGGAGGCTAATCTGGAACGCGCCAATTTAATTCAGGCAGAACTGAAGTCAGCACAGCTAAAAAAAGCGAACCTGACGGAAGCTCTTATGGATAAATCAGACTGTAGAGATGCCAATTTTGAACAATCTATACTCGAAGAGGCAGAAATGAATCGGACCGATTTTCAGGGGGCTAAATTGGAACGTTCTGATATGACTAAAGTTAAAGCAACCGATTGCAACTTCAGAGATTGTGACTTAGATTATGTTATTTTAGAACGAGCCGATTTAAAAGGTTCTTCATTTAGAGCTGCACAAATACGTTCAGCTAAATTGGAACGGGCCGATTTTCGGGAGACCAATCTTCGCGATGCTGATTTGCGCAAGTCCGAGATGTCAAGGGCTAATTTTAGTGATTCTGACATGAGTGGTGTCGACTTAAGAGGTGCAGATGTTTCTTTTGCGGTCTTCAAATCAGTAGAAGGGCTTACGGAAGAGCAAATCGATTTTATCAAAGAACAGCAAGGTATCTACGAAGCATAAACAATTAGGGTTGCTCCGAATTGTCTTCCTTTGCCTTTTTACGCGCCTTTTTTTCTTCCATCTTTTGATCGTAAGCTAAGGCTCTCGCATAAAAACTATACAACCTTCGATCGAGCTGTACGACAGCTTGTGCTGCTCTAGGACTATTAATTTGGTTGAGCCAAGATTCTCTTAATTGCATATAATACGGAAAGGGATCTTCGAGCCGTTCGTTTAGCTTTTGCATTCTCAAAATGTCAAAGGGGAATTCGCTGCTTTTTTTCTTGTAGTTGATAACAAAAATATCAGATTCTTGTAGTTGTATAGAGGGGTTTATGACTTGATTGGAGTCTAGAAAAATACCCGATTTTACGCCTTTTTTTAAGCTTGTTGTAGAGCTGTCATAGACTAGGTAAACACTGCAAAAACTAAAGGAATCCAAAAACATATCTGCAATCGCCTCATTAAAATCATTTCTAGTTTGGAGGGTACCATCGAGCATCGCCTGATGTCTTTTGCGTTGATTCTTATTTAGCTTACTACTTCTTAGTGTTCTTTCTAGTAGTTGAATCTTGCGCTGATTTGTTTTAAGTCGAACAACTAAAGCGCCTTTTTTTAATTCTTTGATAGATTGATAGGCAAACTCCTTGCGTTCCTTTTGCAATACAATATCTTCTCTTTGCGCCCACAATGAACTTACTGCAAGAATCGTTATGAATAGAGATAATGAATGTTTCAAAAGCATGTGCATAGGCTTATTTAGTGATTGAACAAAGTCAAAGTTATTGATTTAGCATTGAGCCACCAAATTATTTAAAAATAATAGCTCAGTTTAAAGGAGGAGCATCGCTTAAGTAGTGCAAAAACTACTCCAAACTAAGTTGTTAATGATCTAGCTCAATATAGTTGATAACAAGTTTTAATCATTGAATAGATTGGAGCTTGAAATGTTTAAATAGCTTGTTAAGAATTGTTAATTTGCCTTACTTTTAGCTTTAATTTCTTTAATTGAGTACATTATCCAACCCAACAATTAATAACTATGCAGATTTCTGAAGACATTAAAGGCCTACAGGCTAAAATAGAAGAAGAGTATCAAGTTATCGATCGTTTATACCAAGAAACATCCAAAGTAATTGTCGGGCAAAAATATATGCTCGAACGCCTATTAATTGGCTTGTTGTCAGGAGGGCATATTCTTTTAGAGGGTTTGCCGGGATTGGCCAAAACACTGGCTATAAATGCCTTGGCCCAATCCATTGATGCTAGCTTCAATCGTGTTCAGTTTACACCTGATTTGTTACCCTCAGATATTTTGGGAACCATGATTTACAATCAGGCAGCTAATAAATTTACGGTCCGAAAAGGACCCGTGTTTGCCAATTTTGTTTTGGCAGATGAAATCAATCGCGCGCCTGCAAAAGTACAATCAGCCCTCTTAGAATTAATGCAAGAACGCCAAGTAACGATTGGAGAGACGAGTTACAAAATGCAAGAACCTTTTTTGGTGCTTGCCACACAAAACCCAATCGAACAGGAGGGTACCTATCCTCTACCCGAAGCTCAAACAGATCGCTTTATGCTAAAAGCCTCTATAGGGTATCCTAGCAAAGAAGAAGAACTAGCCATAATGCGCCTGAATATGCAAGCCGAAAAAACAAAAGTAAATTCGGTTGCAACCATAGAACAGATTTTAGAGGCAAGAAAATCAGTCCGCTCTATTCATATAGCAGAGAGTATCGAACGCTATATATTAGACCTCGTTTTTGCCAGTCGAACCCCCAATAAATTCTCTAATTTGAAACATCTTAGTCCTTTAATTTCGTTTGGGGCTTCCCCTAGGGCGAGCATCAACCTTGCACTTGCAGCTAAAGCGCATGCTTATCTACAAAACAGGGCTTTTGTGATTCCCGAAGATGTTTTTGCCATTGCCAAAGATGTGCTTAGGCATCGCATTGGCTTGAGTTATGAGGCTCAAGCCGAACAAATTAGCGCAGAAACGATTGTCGATACGCTTCTAGATTCAATTCAAATCCCATAATATTTATGATTCAACAAATGTTTATATTAGCAGATGGGACCTCCTTGCTTATTAGAGAGGCAAATTTTAACGATGCTGTTTTTTTAAATCAACTGGCCGCGGCTATCTTTGCAAGCACCGACCAAGTTTTAACTACCTTAGAAGAGTTTAAAAGCAGTAGCACGGTTAACGCTCAACTAAAACGTATCGAGAACTATATGAATGGAACTGGCAAACTATTATTGGTGGCGGAAGTAGGAGGAAAACTGGTAGGAACCCTCGATTTTTGGAACGGAAATAGAAAACGCATACAACACACTGGCGAGTTTGGGATGGGGGTGGTTTCAGATTTTAGAAATAAGGGTGTGGGCGGTTATATGTTGCAAGTACTGCTCGATTGGGCAAAAAATAATCCGATAATTGAAAAAATAAAATTGGGTGTTTTCGCATCGAATGGTCGGGCGATTCATCTGTATCAAAAAATGGGTTTTGTAGAAGAGGGTAGGAGTATCTCAGAAATTAAAACAGAGGATGGTTTGTATTGTGATGTAATCACCATGTACCAATGGCTCAAATAATAAGCATCTAGTCGTCTATCCAAAAAATTAAATGAACTTTTAATCAATGAATATTGCCGATATACTAAAAAAAATAAGGACTATAGAACTGCGCAGCAAGGGCTTCTCAAGTCAAGTTTTTTCAGGGGCCTACAAAACAAGGTTTAAGGGTAGAGGCATGTCTTTTTCAGAGGTCAGACAATATCAGTATGGCGACGATATTAGAAACATTGATTGGAATGTTACCGCTAGAACTAACGAGCCTCATGTTAAGGTTTTTGATGAGGAAAGGGAATTAAGTTTTATGTTTTTGATTGACCTTAGTAGTTCTAGTTATATTGGATTAAAGCAGCATAAAATGCATTTAGCCATTGAAATTGCAGCCACCTTGGCCTTTTCGGCAGTGGCTAATAACGACAAGGTAGGCGCTGTATTTTTTTCGGATAAAGTAATGCAGTATTTACCGCCTCAAAAAGGCAAATCAGCTGTACTCAAAATTCTCAGTAAGATGTTGCAGCCGCCGACGCCAAATCAGCAAACCGAACTCAAAGCCCCTTTTAAGTATTTGAGTAATATTCTCAAAAGACGCTGCACTGCTTTTGTCTTGTCAGATTTCATGAGCAATGATTATTCTAAGGCCTTGAAGTTGGCGGCAAAAAAACACGATGTGGTAGGTATTCAGTTGGTTAGCCAAACCGATTATGAACTGCCTAAACTTGGCTTGATGCCGTTTAGGTCCTCAGAATCTGCCGGATTAAAATGGCTTGATGCAGATTCGAAAGTCGTCCGTAATACGTATCGGCAGCAATTTGAAGCAGCACAAAAGACTACTCAAAAATTATTCCTCAACAGCGGTGCTGAATTTATTTCCCTACAAAGCGGACAAGCCTATCTTCCTGCGCTGATACAGTTTTTCAAAAACCGTCCTATGTTATGATGAAGGGATGGATAATAGTATGGCTTTGCGTTTTTATGAGTCTATCAACATTTGCGCAACAACAGCAGCAAGGGGTAACACTATACCTAGATACATCCGTGGTTTTTATTGGTGATTTATTCTCTTTAGATATAGTGGCTGTAGTGCCATCCGAACAGCTTTTGTTTTCAGAGGCTTCGCTTGCTTTTTCGTCGATAGAACAACTTGAAATTGTAGAAGAATTGCCTATTGATTTGCAAATAGAAGGCGATTGGAAAACGTTCAAAAAAAGAATATTGATGCGTATTTGGGAGCCCGGGAGGTATCGTTTACCTTCGGTGTCTGTACAAGTGCCTACAAGTAGTGATACACTTCAACTAACAAGTTCCTCGCCGTATCTTACGGTATTGGCTCCACAAATAACGGGAGACAGCAATTTTATTGCCGATATAAAACCACTTTTTGCCCAAAAGTTAGGTTTTTGGGAGAACCTTCTCTTTCGCATAAAACATCCACTTTTTTTATTGTTGGTAGCACTTTTGTTGTTATTTATGGTCTGTGTACTGCTAGTATACCGATCAAAACAAAATAAAGCAGCCCCAAGCCTAGAAGATAAAGCACTTTCTGATTTAGCTTCATTGAAACAGCATACTCCAAGCATCAAAAATAATTTTAAACCACTTTATGCGCAGCTTTCTTATATATGGAGGTGGTACCTAAGTCAACGATTTCACCTCAAAACACTGCAACATCCTCTTGATGCATCGATGCATGATTGGGATGGACTTGTATGGATGACAGAAGAAGAATACAATGCATTAACGGTATTATTAAGCGATGCAGCGTTAATAAAGTTTGCCAAAGCTTGTCCTGTTGAAGGGGCTTTCGAACAAGACCTAGAGCTTTCTATTCAAATAATTTCTAGCATTCAAGGCTTACTTGAAGCGCAAATTGACCGTTCATAAAATTGAATTTTTGTATATGCATCTATTCGGCTTCTATATAGCGTATCCTTGGCTACTGTTGGGCTTGCTGTTGCTACCAATAATAGGCTGGCGATTTTATCAAAATCAAGAGCAATATTTTATACAAGCAAATCTGTCAGAGATTAAATCCCTAAAGCGGTCAAGCTGGAAAGAAAGAGGCCGGTATCTGATACAGTTACTGCATTTATGCACGCTAACCTTATTGATTATTGCTGCGTCAAGACCTCAAACAATCCGAGAAAAAGAATCGGTAAAAGGAGAAGGGATTGATATTGTTTTGGCTATGGATGTTTCTGTTTCGATGTTGGCTAAAGATTTTGAGCCCGATCGGCTTGAGGCGGCTAAGAGGGTAGCGGCTGCATTTGTCGAAAGGCGTAAATACGACCGAATCGGATTGGTTGTTTTTGCAGGAGAAAGTTATACACAATGTCCTTTAACAACCGATCATGCTGTATTATTGTCTTTTTTGAACGCTATTCAATGTGGGCTCATTAAAAATGGGACTGCAATTGGTATGGGGTTGGCCAATGCCTTGAATAGGCTTAACGAACAAAATACAAAATCCAAGATAATTATTCTTTTGACGGATGGCATGAATAATGCAAACTACATTACCCCTCTTCAGGCCACAAATGCAGTTCAGAAATCAGGGGTACGAGTGTATACGATTGGCGTAGGAACGGAGGGAGATGCCCGAACTCCTATTGAAGCCAAAATCGATGGTACTTATATTTATGGATGGAAAAAAGTACTAATAGATGAGCCTTTATTGAAAGATATTGCCACAAAAACAGGAGGACAATATTACAGGGCCAAAGATATGGACGAGCTCAGGTCTATTTATGCATCAATAGATCAGTTAGAAAAGTCGGAGATTTTACTGACGAAGACCAAGCATTATACCGAACAGTATAGTTTGTTCGTTTATCTTGCGTTAGTATTCATAATTATTCAGTTTATTTTATCTCGAACCATATTTAAATCAATTAGCTAATATGTTTCATTTTGAGTATCCTTATTTATTGTTTCTTTTAATTTTATTGCCTTTTTTGATGGCATACGAAAGGAAGTATCGGCAACGTCAGATAAACTACCTTGAAACATTAGGCGGGTGGCAATCATTGAAATACCTTATGCCAGGTTTAAAAGAAGGGTATAAAGTGGGGCGGTTTAAGTTTTGGGCGACTATTTTGGCACTAGCTTGTTTAATTATTGCATTAGCCAACCCAAGAAAGGGGATGCGAACACAAGCTATGGAGGTTGATGGTGCTGATGTGTATATTGCCATTGATGTTTCAGAAAGTATGTGGGCGCAGGATGTAGTACCAAGTAGAATCGCTAGGGCGCGACAATTGGCCAATAAATTGATTGACCAATTGCAAGGCAATCGTTTTGGGCTTGTTTTTTTTGCAGGACAATCTTTTTTGCAAATGCCCTTAAGTAGCGATTCAGAAGCTGCTAAATTATTGATACAAGGAGCAAGCCCCGACTTTAATATCGAACAAGGTACTTCCATAGAATCGGTGGTAGAATTACTTCTAAAAGTCGGTAGTCAAAGAAAAGATAATAGCAATAAAATAGTATTATTTTTGACGGATGGTGAAAACCATAGCGATGCAGCTATCGAAAAGATTTCAGAAGGCTTGGAGGCGGGGCTGATTAGTTACGTTTTAGGAATAGGAACCGTCCAAGGTGCGGCTATTCCATTACCAATAGAAGGCGCCTTAAAATACAAGGAAGACATCAATGGTCAAAAAATCATTAGCAAGATGAATATGCCCATTTTAAAAGAATTAGCTAAAGCCGGCGGGGGAGAGTTTTACGATGCCAATCAACACAATGACGCTCTGATAAATGCCCTGCAAAAAGCCATACAAACGAATCAAAAAACGATTTTGACGTCAAGGTCGTATGATAGCTACGAAAGTTATTTTCATTATTTCGTTGGCCTTGCCTTACTGTTGCTGAGCTATACTTTTATGAAAACAATAAAATAATACACCTTACATTAGCTGATTTCCGATGGTCTCGCCCATTTTGATAGCAGTTTCAAGTCCTTTTTGGGTGTTAGATAATAAATCTTCGCTAAATTGAACATGTCCTTTCTCGCACAACAATACGGTTGTAGAGCCACCAAAAGCAAAATAGCCCTTTTCGTCCCCCTTTTGTACACGACTGTTTTCGGTATATGTTTGTAAGATACTACCAACCATTGTGGCGCCGACTTCACAAAATAATAAGTCACCAAAATTATCCGTTTTTAAAATACTATAAGCACGTTTATTTTGGCAAAAAATCTTTAAATTTTGCTGTAAGGCAATAGGAGATACAGAATAATAATGTCCTTTAATTAGCTGACTTGCGCCGATAGTGCCGGCCGCTGAAAAGTGAAAGCGGTGGTAATCGACAGGCGCTAATCGAATAATAGCCATGCAACCTCCTTCGTATTTTTGAGCAAGTTGTTTATCGCCCAAGAACGCTTGAAGATTAAAGGATGAACCTTTGACGAAAAATGACTGTTGTTGTTGAATGGGGTCAAATACCAATATTTTTCCATCGGCCGGTGAGACTAAGCCTGCACCTATAGGGCGACTATTTTTCTTAAGTTTTCGGTAGAAAAAATCGTTAAATGAATCAAATCCATTTGGAGGAACGATATAGTCATCCATCGACATCTTGTGTTGTTTGACAAAAGGAACGACCCTTGCTGCCGATCGCTTGGTGTTCATGTACCAACCTCCGGCGCTTGAAATGAATTTTCTTTTGATAAGTAGATGCAAGGATAAAGCTCCAAGCGGATTTTTGCCGTACATGAATTTCATTAGAGCTTCTCCAGGAGGGTTTTCTTCAATCGTTTTCCCAGTAGTTCTATCAACAAAAGTAACAGTATTCATATAAGTATTTAATTCAAATTAATTAACAAATGACAGTTTTGCACTCACTAAGATCCAATATTTTCTTGATACGAATAAAGCTATCGGGGAAATTTGCCTCAAGAACAAGGTCTTGGTGACTGTAGGGGTGTTTTATTTTTAGTTTAGAAGCGTGAAGTAGTAGATTTTCTAAACGCCACTTTTCTTTAAAAAGACGATTTTGTTTGTTGCATCCGTGAGGCCTATCCCCAATAATAGGATGCCTTAGATGATTGCAATGTTTTCTGATTTGATGCATTCGTCCCGTCTTTGGAAAGGCCTTTATCAGTGAATATCTAGAGGTATTATGCTGCCCTAGCGGAACATCAAGTTCTGTTGTGTCGAGTAAACAAAATCGAGTTATAGCCGACTGTTGTTTTCCTTTTTCGTTGGTAAGGGGATAATCAACGAGAAGCTGTTCGGGGAAATAGCCTCGGACGATTGCCGTGTATTCTTTGACGCTGCCCTCTGAAGCTAGAATAGCTTGGAGTCGTTTGGTCGTTTCTTTCTCGAACGAAAAAACGAGTACCCCAGAGGTTTTTCTATCGAGTCGATGAACAGGATGTACGATTCGTCCAAGCTGATCTCTTAGAATATTTAAGGCAGCGATACGAACATTAGCGGCTAGTTTTGTGCGGTGGACTAAGAGACCATTCGGTTTATTGATGACCACCATATATTCGTCTTGATAAAGTATTTCTAAAGGATCATTCATAGCAAAGATGCCGTTTGACAGGGTTTGTCCAGAAGCCCAGCTTTTTAGTCTTTAATTAGTTTGATTGTGTTAGTCCAGTTGTCAGCACTTATCTTAACAAAATAGATGCCTGAGGCAGCTTCAATGTCTATTGTAGCATATTGTCGTTTTGTAAGTTGGTATTGTTTTATTTTTTTGCCCGCTGCATTAGTTATATCTAGCGTTAGGGCTTCGTATACTTTGCCGAGGTCTAGCTGAAATTTTCCCTTAGAAGGATTGGGATAAACCCTAATTGGAGGCAACCCTTTAAGCACAAAAGCGTTTAGACCATTTGGAACAACAATGATAGAATAATCTTCTACCTCACCATCGGCATTCGTCATGCAAGCGGTAGGGCTTTGTTGGTACTGACACGAAACCCGCATCCTTGTTTTTCCGCTTGCCGCATGATTGGGTACACTAAAAGTAAGAGGAGATAGACTGGTAAGGCCACTTGTAGTATTGTTGGCAGTACCTAAGTCATAGCTTTCGTCCAAGTCGTCAAAATCATAGTCTTGATTCCAGTCAATCCAAATTTTGGAGTATATAGTAAATGCGCCATCCGTATTGAGTTGGACGGATACGTTATAATTGTTAGAGACCGTTAGGTAGGTAGAATCACTTGCCGTGTAGTCGTTGTACACTTGTGTTTTGCCGCTCAATTTATTAATCCCCTCTAAATTTACTGCTGTGATAGCGGTTGCATAGCTCATATTACCCGTAGAGACACAATATTCTTTGGCCCGAACGGTATACATAAATTTATATGTTTCGGTCGTGTCGTTGTTGCTACCTACCGCAAAAACTTTGAAATACATTTTGGTGCCAGCAGGATAAATAGGTAATGCCTGGTTGGATTTCCAGCTGCTGTCGATGGTGTTAGTAAGAAAAATTGTACTATCAAAGGTAGGGGTATTAACCGACCACTTTAAGTAGACTGAATTAAGGTTGTTGGCATATGAAATTAATGCGGTCACTTCCTGAGGATTGCCAAACTTGGGTTCGTCTAGAGTAGGTGCATCGGTAATTTGCGTACGTAATATCGATGGAAAATCATTGCGCCCAACCAAGCTGTATTCCCAGAGTCCGCGACCCCAGGTAGCTGCCCGCAACGTATTAGTACCATATTGAATTTCCAAATCTCTTACCGTAACGTTCGGCAGACCTGGGTTGTAAAGCATCCAGTTGGTCCCATTCATAGGTTTGTAAAATACGCCAATTTCAGCCCCTAAATAGATATTAGCATCGTCTGTATGGTCAATTACTACTGTCCGAATCGGCATGTCGTTAAGATTATAGGATATATTTGTCCAGCTTTGACCTAAATCATGCGAAAGGTATACTTTCTGATTATCATTTTGATGGCGATTATAGGTCACAATAATTGTACTATCGCTGTTAGGGGCAAAAGCAATATCTGTGATCGAATATCCGGGTAGCCCTGAGGCAATACTCGAAAAGGTGAGCCCGCCATCTTCTGATAGTTCAATATTGGAGTATCTGGCAATAATAATACGATTTGAATTGTTTTCAGCTACGGCCGCAATTTTTATGTTGCCACCTATGCCGCCCACTCCAAGGCTGTCCCATCCGTCGCCAAATTCATCCGAACTATATAATCTATCCGAAAAGTGTAACACTTTCATTTGTTCATTAGGGTCTAGGTATAAAGGCGCTATCCAGTCACCATTACCTCCATTAGGTGAACCAATACCCTGACGACTAAATCCGCCATCTTGCGTACGGTTTCGGGTGCCATATTGCCAGCTACCAATCATCCATTGGTCATTTAAAGGCTGTACTACAGCCTCCATACCGTCACCGCCATTCCATTCAATCCAACCAGTATCTGCCAAAATACTTGTGCCGTTATCTTGAGAACCAGCCATTTGGACTTTATAATTGGATTGACTCAATCCTACAGCATAAAACTCACGTATCCCGGTACCATCATTTAATCGTTCCCATGAGATACCGTTGTCTATGCTTTTAGCCAAATAACCATCTGTACCCACATAAAAGACACCATTGATACATTGTGCAACTCTTAGGTCGGCGTGAATATAGCTCGAATCGGGGTTGCCATTAGCCCAGTCCGTCACTTGATTAAAACTATAGCCACCGTCGGAACTTGCATGGCTGTCAAGATAGCCATAAATGAGGTGTAAGCTATCAATGTCGGAGACAGCAAATCCGTCACAACTTTCGTTGGGGTTGCTCAAAAAACTAAAACTAAGGGCTGCATCGTCTGAGCGCCATACGCCATTGTTTGAAGCAAAATAGACACAGTTTGGACAAGCCGCTGTAGTCGAAATAATACCATTTGCATCGTTGTTGCCGGCAAGGTTTGCTGAACTACTAAAACTAAGGCCAATATCAGTAGAACGAAGAACGGCCGACTGATTATTGCCCCAATAGTAGGTGTCGTACAGATAAACAATAGATGGATCGGTAGGATGAAAGGCGATATCAACAATTTCGGCATTTGATAACAATTGTGTCCAGCTTTGCAAACCGTCAACAGATCGGAAAAGCCCTCTAGAAGTACCCACAAAAACTAGGTTGTGAATGCTTGGATGATACGCTATAGTATAAATTTTAGAGTTATCGCCGAGGCCGCCCCAGCCAAGTGTAGTAGGATTGAAATTGCTTAAAGCCCAGCTGCTACCTGCATCAAACGATTGATAGATACCATGTGTAGTCCCATTTGAAGCATTTCTGACATTTATCAGCACCGTATCGGGATGATTTGGAGGAGTAGCTATTGTATTGACTCCTGAAGCAATCAGAAAATCAGTTGTATTCTGCCATGAATTTCCTTCGTCAAAGCTACGCCAAAACCCACCACTGCGTGAGCCTAAATAGAGTTGTTGCGGATTGTTCGGATTGACATAAAATGCTTCTACGCGACCAATACCTGGTGAATAATGTGAGGTGATAAAGTTAGCGTCATACGGACCTAAGTCGTTCCATCCGTTCGGAAAAGAAGATTTTAAGGTATTGTTCTTTATGAAATCATCAAAGGCTTTTTGTGCAAATCGTGGGTCGCTGTTTGAACGATCGCCACTTGGATAATAACAGCTTTCGTTCCAGGCTTTCCATCGTTGATATCCTTTCCAGCCAGAACCCTTTCCTTTGTCTCTAGATTCAAAATATTTTTCAGCAGATTTACACGCATCGTAAAAATTAACCTGATAATCTTGCATCAAGTGTTTGTAGGTTTTCTGCGCATTTAAACTGTCAAAACAGCTGAGTACTAAAACTAATAGTACAAATTTTTTGTAATTCATAATATTAAGATGATAAGAAGATAAACCTATTCAGGCTTAAAATGATGTTTTTCTCCAATGATAATTTTGCTATTACCCAAGATATGAATGGTGCTTTTTACAAAATCACTTGTTTTGGCCTTGTAAATATTGGGGATATATTGTTGGGGATTTCTGTCGATATAAGGAAACCAAGTACTATGAATTTGAATCATAATTTTGTGCCCTTTCTTAAAGGTATGAAGAATATCTTGTAAAGGAAAACGAACGTTTTCGACTTTGTTCGGTTCAAAAGGCTTTGGAGCAGAGAAGCGTTCTCTGAATCGGCCTCTAAAAACTTCGTGACGTACCAATTGCTGATAACCTGCAAGGCTTATATTGGAGGGCGTGGTTGAATGGTTGACAGCATCTTCTGGATAGACATCAATAATTTTAACAATAAAATCAGCATCTGTTGTAGAGATTATAACGTTTAGGTCGGCAATGATTTCTCCGGCTAACTGTATGGGTTCTTCTAGTGGGGGCGTCTCAAAACTTAAGACATCTTTTCGTTCGGAAGCATGACGCTGATCATCTGTCATAAATCGACGGGGTGTGAAGCTTACAGGCGTTTTCTCAGAGCGAAATGGGACAGGTTGATTGGGGTCACTCACATAAGTAAACTGCGCAGTTGCCTTGCCCAGCGAATCGATCAAGAGTTGCTTGTTTTGTCCAAGCCCAAGACAGATAGACTGCTTCGATTCTGGTGGCCACACATCAAATGTTTTCCAGCTTTTTAATCCGGTATCAAACAAGTAGGCTTCGGGCAAGCTTAATTCACCTTCGTCTTTTAGGTAATACTCAAAGAAGGGTAATTCAATGTTTTTTTGGTAAAATTCGGAAATACCGTCCCCAAACCAAATATGATTGACCACTTGTGCATCTTTGCTACGCGACCAATCACCATGCGACCAAGGGCCCATAACTAAGGTATTGTTGATGCCGGGGTTGTTTTTTTCGAGTTGCTTGTAGATATTTAACGGACCATACAAATCTTCTGCGTCAAACCAACCTCCAACGGTCATAACGGCATGGTTTACTTCTTTTAGATGGGGAAGAATACTTCTTTTTTGCCAGAAATCATCATAGTTAGGATGTTGTACAATTTGTTTCCAAAAAAAGTTTTTGTTATATACTTTGGAGATATCTTTGGCGGTACCTAGTTTTAGATGAAAATCATACGCGTCTTTTTTGTCTAAATTAAGCTTGTTGAGTTTTTCCCAACCCCAGTTGTACCAACTTTTGGTACTCGACTTCTTTTTTTGATGTCCAAATACAGGGAAGGCCATAAGGTAGCTTTGTAAAAAAGCACCCATATGATGAAAGTCGTCAAAGAAAAAATCGCTGATAGGCGCTTGTGGAGAAGAGGCTTTAAGGGCAGGATGTGCTTCCGGTAAGGCGGCTGCAGTATAAAAACCAGGATACGAAATCCCCCACTGCCCAACCTTTCCGTTGTTGTTTTTAATGTTTTTGAGAAGCCAGTCGATGCTATCATAGGTATCAGAACTCTCGTCAATAATACTGCTATTCGAAGGATCATTTCCTGCTTGATGTGGGCGCATATTATCAAAACTGCCTTCAGACATGTATCGGCCACGAACATCTTGATATACAAATATATATCCCTTTTTCATGAGGTATTTAGAAGGGCCAAGAGAACGTCTGAATTTATTTTCTTTGTAGGGACTAATGCTGTAACAAGTACGTTGCATCAAAAAAGGATAGGTTTTGGAACTATCTTTTGGGCTATAAACAATTGTGTGAAGCCTAACACCATCTCGCATAGGGATTTGATATATTTTTTTGTCATAGTTAGCCTTTATATAAGCGGCGACAGTATTGTTCTGTGCGACAAGATTTTGGCATATTATTATTACCAATAAGATCAAAAATGATTTCATCCCTCAAGCGATTTTAGTTTATCTAATGCTTAAATATACAAACATAATAAGACAAGACGACAAAGCCAGCCTATATAGTCTGTTTGAAACATGGAATTTGACAACTTTTAGCTTGACCTCAAAAAATAAAGCCACTGATTGCGGTCAGTGGGCTTTATTTTATCGAACGTAGCAAAATATCTTTGTTTTCTTATAGGCAGTTGATTTCTTTGATGAAATAATAAGTATTGTTAATTTAAAACCCTACTTCCGTTAGTTTGCGCTCAACGCGTAAAATTTTTCGTATTTCAGAGGTAGGTACTTCAAAAGGATCGTGTTCAAGGTAATTATCGGAAATAAGTTTAAGTTTGCGTTCGGCAAACTCCTTGACCGGAATTTGTTGAATGCGTTTGATAAGTACCGTTCCGCTATTTAAGACGATAGCATATATTTTGTTTTCATTGATAATTTCGCCAATTTCAAGTGCTTTGCAAATTATCATATCACCGTCATCTATTGTGGGCGTCATCGAATTGCCTTGTATGTAGAAAGCAATGTATTTCCCGTACATTTCTGGGATATAAAACTGTTCTGTTTTTTCTTCGGGGTTTACGGCAAAAGTGCCACTAGCAAAAGCTGCAACTGAAGAGAAAGTAATATTGTTTGCCGTAGAAACGGCTTTGGTTACGCTTTGATTAGCTAGATTGCTAGATTCTTGAACCCAAAGTGTATCAGATACAGCAGTTGATTCAAAAACGGGGCCTTCGCCTCTAAACAAGAAGTCTTCACGAACATTAAAGTGTTCGATAAGTCGCTTGGCTTGCGCATAGGTTATGGTTCGATTCTTGTTGTCATTTAGATACTCGCGAATTAAATGGCCATTAGCTTTGTTATTTAAAATTTTTTCGGCAAAACTTGACATACCTTTTTTTCTACAATGTTTGATAAAATCGCCTTTTTCTTCTAATTGGTAGAATACGTTCTTGAATCGTTCATTGAGCAACTTTCTTTCTGTCATCTTTTTAATTATAAATGAAATAAATTGTTTCAAATATCGTGTCCTTATTGATTGTTTACTCAAATAAAAACAAAAAGTTTCAAAAACAAAAACATTTATGTTTATTTTTTAAAAATAAAGCTGTTTCATCTTCCTTCTTACCATGGAAGAAATTGCTTATTTTAGACTGAAATACAAACTAAAGAATGAAATTAAATACACTATTACTATTGGCGGTTTTTTGCTTTATATCCACTGTTGTTTCTGCTCAATCATGGTCTTTAGCTAAGGATAAAAATGCCGTGAAGGTTTATACCCGAAAAATTGACGGTTGGGGCATAAAAGAATATAAAGCAGTCTTTTCTGTCAAAGCGAGTTTGAAAAAAGTGGTCCGTATCCTCAAAGACGTTCCTGGTCGTTATAATTGGTTGCACAATACTGTTGAAATTAGAGAAATTGCCCGTACACCTGATGCGGTAAGTTTTTATAATTTAGTAGATGCTCCTTGGCCTGTTTCGGACCGTGATAATATTACCACCTTCTCTTTCGTACAATTAAACCCTACTCAAGTCAGAGTCAATATGAAATTGCTCAAAACACATACAAAGGCGCCCGTTTATGATGGGATTGTTCGTATCCAAAAAATGAAAGGGTATTGGTTGCTTACCGACAAAGGCAATGGAATCGTGGAAGTATTGCAACAATGTGTGGCCGAACCTGGAGGTAGTATTCCCGATTGGTTGGCCAATTCTGCAGTGGTAGATACACCGTATCAATCGATGTATAAACTCAAAAAATATATAGAAAAATAATTTAAAAAGGCTGAAGATCAATTTTTTGATTGCGTAGGAGGTCTAATAATTGTTCGATAGAACCTTTATAAAAATCCTCATCTTCTAGTAGTTCAAAAAGTTCGCCTTCTGGCTGCTCATGATGGTCATCTTCGTCTTCCGGGGGGTCTTGGCGGTGTAGCCAATCACACCTAAAGCAAATTACAGTGTCTTTTGTTTGAATTTGCAACCACTGTCTGGGATCAGCTTCACTTGACAGTTGGTAGCGTATATTTTCAATTTGACAATATGGAAATTGCCAGCTTTTTCGGCCTATTTTTGCAATATTCGTCACAATTAGTGCTTCTTCGTGAAGCGTAAAATGGTGGTTGTTTCTAAGGGCATATATCAATACGATGGTACTTAATAATCCTGCAGCTATAAGTGTATACTGCCAGTTACTAAAGTAAAATACAAGGGCAGTTATTGGTGCAGCACGTACAAGCAGGTAACTAACAAAAACAGAAGCAGCGCTTCGAAAAGGAATCGGATACATAATGTTTTCGATTAAGCTTCGTTGATCGATTCGGTTTATTTATTTCTTTCCGTAACATAATTAACTAAATCTTCAAGAGAGGTTCTTGAAGCCGACAATGGAAAACTGCGGAGGATTTCAAAAGCCTCAT
>CAJQQM010000009.1 GCA_905480485.1 uncultured Aureispira sp. | reverse complement strand
ATCAACGGACTGCCCGAATTAGAGTCTGATCCGGTAACGATACCCTTGATGACAGAGATCAAAACAGCCGGAGGCTACGAAATATCACTTGTTCAATTTGATAACTTCGGGACCAAAGATAAAGTATATCTAGAAGATCATGTGCTTAATGTAGTGCACGAACTAAATGTTCCCTATTCCTTTTCTTCATTTGTCAATGGCGCCGCTAGTCGATTTAGCCTAAGGGTCGTGCCAGACGAAAGTACGTCTATCGAAGCCATCCAAGCAGCAAAACTAAAAATGTTTAAATGTCAAGCAGATGTACTTTGTATCGATATGCAATCGGTCAACAAACAAGACCAAGTACTGAATATTTATAATGCTGTCGGCCAAAATATCCAATCTGTACAATTAGAAGCTGGACAACAAATGTATCAAATTTCTTTGCTCAACCTAAAACAGCACGATATCTATATGATGGAATTGTCTAACAGTAAGACCGTCTTCAAGATTGCCTGGTAAGGCAGGCATATAATAAATGATCAATTTAAGAACTGTCAACAATTTAAAAATCCATGATACCTAAAGTTCTTAAATATATTTCCAACTACTAAACCTTAAAATCAAATAATTCCCAAAACCACAGAAGCGCTAATTGCTTTCTGTGGTTTTTTTGTTTTATTCTTTTCAATTTATCCAATAAATGGTATTATTTTGGAAGCTAATGTTTGTCAAATGAATAAATTATGAATCGAATAAAAGTAGGCTTGCAAAATTATCAATGGAAGGTTTATTTGTTTTCTTGGTTGAACTGTACAGAATGTGTCATATATAATGCAATAGACCCTGTACAGCAATTAGTTGTAAGGATTCCTGGCATTAAAGAAGCTATATGTACCCCGCGTGCTATCAGACTGTGGATTGATGAAGCACTGCGGCTAGGGTGGTATCAGCAAAATATACTTCTAGAACTAAACGACAATAATTTGTTGATTAGGTCCAAGCAGATTTCGCATAGTATTGTCCAAGAAACCAACTTGTGTACCTTGCTAGCAAAACGAGAGACAAGCCGGCTAAGTAGCCTTGAAAAAAGTAATATTTGCTATCAGTTCGAATTGCTTGAAGGCCAATTGTCATTTAGACTACCTACCTTGTTTAAGCAGTTATATTTGCATCTTGGCAATGGTGGTTTTGGACCAGATTATGGCTTTTTTCATCTTTTTCCCGATACTCAAACTTCAAAAATGACAATTTTGGATGCCTATGAAAAGTTGAATCATGCCCTAATCAAAGACTGGGACTGGAATTTAGAATCAACCATGCTGCCTTTTTTGTATTGGGGCGCAGATATTTACTCGGTACTCGATTGTAGTAGTCATTCTAAGGGAGTTTTTGTATTGGATATGAATCTAAAAAAAGAAAAGAATAGATGGAAAGATTGTTTTTGGAAGCATTGTGATAGCTTCTTTGAATGGTGTTCGAAGTGGCAGAAAGACGATTTGACAGGGCGTTCTTTGTGGTTAGAAATGTACAAATTGAAAGGTTTAATTTGATGGATGAAGCGGGTAGAGGATCATTAGGTGGCTAGCGATAAAAGGAATGTTTTAGGGTTCCCACTCTTTCCCACCTTTTGAATAAAAAAGGGTGTATTGTGTTAGATTTAGGTCAGATTTAAGTTAAAAAAATCATTTATTTATAAAAAAAGAAACTTTTTACCACCAATTATTTAAAGTATTAAGTCTGCTAGTTATTTGTGCTGAAACCATTTGTTTTAAAGGGTTTCAGCATTTTTTTTGGCTTTAATCATCAAGGGGCATTAGAGGTATTTTTAAATAATATTCAAGAAAATGGGATTTTTTTTTAATTTATTGTGGTAAAAAGTGGTAAAAGGTGGTAAAATATGGTACATTTGAACAATACACTTGTCTCAAAATTTCATAATGATTCAGTTTCTTGGCGAATATAATTGCAAGATCGATGCAAAGGGTAGGCTTAGATTACCCGCTCAACTCCTAAAACAATTAGGGGCTGAAGCAGCTGAAGGTTTTGTACTGAATCGAGGTTTTGAACAATGTTTGGTATTGTACCCAAGACAAGCTTGGGATTTGATTTCAAGTGACATTCAAAAGCTAAACCAATACGTCAAGAAAAACAGAGATTTTGTACGTTATTTTTTTAGAGGAGCCACCGAATTAGATCTTGATAGCAATTCAAGGTTGTTGTTTCCTCGTACCTTACTCGATTATGCATCCGTCAATAAAGAATTGGTGTTGTTTGCCTATTTTGATAAAATTGAAATATGGTCAAAGGAGAGTTATGAAGCATTAATGAACGATGAACCAACTGATTTTGATAGTCTTGCCGAAGAGGTAATGGGTAGCTTAAATAATAATAACGACAAAAATGGAGGAGCAGAAGTATCATAAGCCTGTTATGTTAAATGAAAGCATAGCGGCCATGAATCTTCAACAAGACGGTGTCTATGTTGACGTTACTTTTGGTGGAGGGGGCCACTCCAAACAAATTTTAAATAATTTGGGGCCGCAGGGGCGTTTGTTTGCATTCGATCAGGATGCTGATGCTGCCAACAATATTATAGA
Source organism: uncultured Aureispira sp. (assembly GCA_905480485.1). Taxonomy (GTDB): domain Bacteria; phylum Bacteroidota; class Bacteroidia; order Chitinophagales; family Saprospiraceae; genus Aureispira. The sequence goes on along the minus strand of CAJQQM010000009.1, from coordinate 2,945 downwards.
GGACGATCGATTTAAATTGTTGCCCTATAATTTTAGGTTTTTAAAACGCTTTTTACGCTTAGAAGGGATTCGTCAAATTGATGGCTTGTTGGCTGATTTAGGGGTTTCTTCTCATCAGTTTGATACCGCACATCGAGGATTTTCGTTTCGATTTGACGCTTATTTGGATATGCGCATGAACCAAGAAGCGGATTTGACAGCTGCTCATGTTTTGAATACCTATAACAAAGAGCGTTTGCAGCATATTTTTGGTATGTACGGAGAAGTCCGAAACGCTAAAACACTTGCTTCGGTGATTGTTGATCAACGACGTTCAGGGCTCGAACTCAAAACAATTGCAGATTTTGTTGCCACTATTGAAAAGTGTATAAAAGGTAAAAAAAACAGGTATTTGTCGCAGGTTTTTCAGGCGCTTAGAATTGAGGTGAATCAAGAAGTTGAGGTTTTGAAAGAAATGCTGTGGCAAACGACTGAATTGCTAAAACCGGGGGGGAGGTTAGTGGCTATTTCGTATCATTCTTTAGAAGATAGGTTGGTCAAGAACCTAATCAAAAAAGGCAGTTTTGGCAAAGAACCGGACAAAGACGAATATGGATATTTTGAACTGCCTTTAAAAGCAGTTAATAAAAAAATACTGGTTCCTAGCGATGAAGAAATTGAAGATAATCCGAGGGCAAGATCGGCCAAAATGCGGGTTGCTGAACGGCGAATTCTAAAATAGTTTATAGAGTTGTAATACAAATAAGATGGCAGTAAACAAATACAAAGAAACGGCGAGTACCCCTAGCAGTAGCAAGAAGAAAAAAAAGAAACGTTCTTCTAAGCTTGGTGGACTTAATATAAACGCCTTTTATTTATTTGAGAATATACATTTCATTTTCTATTTAGCCTTTTTGGGGGTTATTTACATTGCTAATTCACATTACGCAGTGCAAACCATCAAGGATATCAAAAATTTACAGTTTGAACTTAGGAAAATAAGCTGGGAAAGTAATTCTAAAAAATCGGATTTAATGTTTCAATCCATGGAATCTGTTGTTGCCCAAAAAGTTGAACATTTAGGTCTAGTTCAACAATCAACTAATCCCAAAAAAATAAAAAACAAAAGCAGCTATAACGACTAAACGTACCATTGCAGAACACCTATAGTACTCCATGTTTAAAAAAACTAAAAATACCAAAAAACCAACTGACCTCAGAAATGCCATATTGTGGCGTATCTATGCAGTAATGCTGATTGCCTTTCTAGGTGCATTACTTATCGTTGCCAAAATCGGCAAGGTACAATATGTTGACGGTGAACGACTAAAAGCGAAGGCAGATAGCATTTATATTGCTTTGCGTCCTGTAGTAGCCCCTAGAGGGAATATATTAACCGAGGAAGGAGGGCTTTTAGCAACCTCTTTGCCGTACTATAAACTACATTTCGATACACGCATTGTACCTAAAGATACCTTTATGAAGTATGTGGATACCTTGTCGGCCTGTCTGGCAAAGTATGTCGATAATGAATACACTATTGGTGCTTACAGGGCTAGACTCAAGCATGCTAGAGACATTGGTCATCGATATTTTCCGATTCGAAAAAATGTGGGCTACTTGGAGTTGGAAAGAATTAAAAAATTCCCCTTATTCAACAAAGGCGGTCAATACAAAAGTGGATTGATTGTCGATAAAATGTCTAAACGGCAATATCCATTTAAGATGTTAGCGCACCGTACAGTGGGCTATATTCGTTCCTTTGTCAAAATGCAAGGCAAGGATACCCTCAAAAATAGTGATGGCCTGGTAATGAGAGATACGATGCGGGTAGGTCTAGAGGGGGCCTTTGATCATGTTTTGGCAGGAGAAGCTGCCTTGAAGCCTATGAAGTGTATTGGGCGCAATATTTGGGTGCCCCTATCAGATATGACTCAAATTGAACCACAGGCTGGTAAAGATTTGGTGACGACCATAGATATCAATATTCAAGATATTACAGAATCTGCATTGTTGAATACGCTACAGAAACACGAAGCCGATCACGGTTGTGCTATCGTGATGGAAGTTGCCACTGGAGAAATTAAAGCAATAGCTAATATTGGGTTTAACAAAGAAAGAACCGACTATTGGGAAACTAAAAATTACGCTATTTCTGAAGCCTCTGAACCGGGGTCTACCTTTAAGTTGGCAACTATGATGGCTTTATTTGAGCACGGATATGCACAGCCAAATGATTCCGTTGATTTGAACAAGGGTAAAACATTATTTTATGATGAAACCATGGAAGATGCCTCTTCTCACGGTTTGTATCGTACTTCGGTAGCAAAAGCCTTTGAGCTTTCGTCGAATGTAGGGGTGGCTAAATTGGCCAATAAATACTACAATAAAAATAGAAAGACACAAGAAAAATTCATCAACTTTTTACGTTCCCTTAAATTTGAAGAATCAAAAATAGGTTTTGATGGAGAAGGGTCTTCTTTTATCAAAGATCCTCAATATGCTGATTGGAGTGGAATTACAATTCCATGGATGTCAATTGGCTACGAGTCTTATCTGACGCCTTTGCAAACGCTCAATTTGTACAATACCATTGCCAATGATGGTAAAATGATGCGTCCACAATTGGTTAAAGAAATCCGCTCATATGGGCATGTCGAACAACTATACAGGCCCGAAATAATAGACCGTAGTTTGGTGAATAAAGCAACCGTTCGTTTGGTCAAGGATTTGTTAGAAAGTGTTGTAGATGGTAGTCAAGGAACCGCCAAAAATATTAGAGCTGCTCATTACAAAATTGCAGGCAAAACGGGGACTTCAATTATCAATTACAAACAACATAAAGCCACCGGCGTTTCCAAAAAATACCGTTCTTCTTTTGCCGGTTATTTTCCGGCCGACAATCCCAAGTACTCTTGTATTGTGGTGGTGACCAATCCTAGGTCTGGTTTTTATGGGGGTAGGGT
>CAJQQM010000008.1 GCA_905480485.1 uncultured Aureispira sp. | reverse complement strand
ACCGGCAACCGCTAGTTCCCACTCTTTTCGCAATTCAATAATTGCTTCATCTCTTGCGGTCAAATCGTTATTGCTGATAGCAGCACGACCTTTTAAGAAATTATGCATCAAAGAACTATTTAAACTAGTGTAGGCAGCATTTACTTTGTTGGCATATTTCGCCCAAAAACGAATTCCACTTAGATTAGAAGGGAAATCAGTAGGCGCTCCAAAATAACCAAATGCCTCATCAAAATGATGTTCCATTGCTGTTCCTTCATTCGGTTCGATTATGCTATTATCGACATCCATTTTACCGGTGCCCATATAAACAGCAGTAGCTTGATAGTAAAAACAAGCACCCATCAATCCTTTTTCGATAATTTGAGTTAGTTCTACTCCATTCGCATTGACCAGGTATTTAACGCCAGCATTAGAGGCGATTATTCCCGCTTGCCCGTCAGCGGCATTCATGCCTGTAGATTGACTCGCAAAAGCCACCGCATCCATAAAGCTCATAAAATTAGCAGTATCTGATGAAATAGTTTTGTTTTTCAATTGATTGCTAGCACTATTGAGTTCTGCCGTCGAAAAATAGTTTCCGGTATTATTGCCATACATGTCTTTAATTTTAGAAGCATCGAGGGCAGGGGCATTATCTGCATGTGCTGTTTTGATGTAAGCGGTAATTTCTTCCATCATATCTAAGCGCTTTGTCTGCCCGTTGTAGGCAACGTTTTCAAAGGTATAGCTGTCAGGTATAGCGTACCCAAGTTGAGGTTCTTCCTCACAGGCACTAAAGATAAGGGCACAAAATAATAGTACTATGGCGAGATGAATTGTTTTCATGTTATTGTTATATTTTAATTAAATGATAACACAAAGCTAATTCTTATTTGTATTAAATCCAAATAAAAATAAGGCACTTCTACCTTTTTTGTCTCTTTATTAGTCGTACTTAATTGAACTCCATTGTTTTAAAAAAAAATCTAATGAATCAGATTTTTGAGCAATTTGTTCAAAATGGTCAAAAAAATGCTTTCTTCTTGCCTGGCTTTTAAAATTGAATTGATAATTATAATAGTTGACTAACAAGAAAAAAAACAAACTGATTGCCCAAATTATCCATAGAGCAATTAAACTGTTTTGTTGATCACCTACAATAGAAAAAGCCGAGCTAACTATTATGATAAAGGTTAGGGCTGCAAAAAAAAAGCGCATACTTTTTTTGGTTCTTTTAAATCGAATATTAGCATCTTCACCTACTAGTTTTTGCTTAATTTTAGCGTAGTTTTCAGGATGTTGTTTGTATGCGATATACAATTTTGAAGTGTTTTCCTCTGAAAAAATAGGTTTGGACATTCGTTTCGTGTTTGGTGATTTATGATGTGCAAAGTTAATAAAATTGCATCAGCTCTTTTATTAACTAATTAAATTGTAGCAAAATAGTTTAGCCTAATCTGCTCTATCCTCCTTTAAATTAAAAAAATTAGCCAAAGGGATATTTTTTTACAAGAAAATCAATTTTCATTAGTCGGTCACGTACAATTTATTAAGTTTGTCTTTCGTTTATTCCTTATCATCTTATTCATCTAATCATTTTTAAGTACGTGGTGCAGCATTATATTTATCTTCTAATTTTTATAGGCCTGTTTAGCGCTTCAAAGGCGCAGGACTTCAAGGTAATATCCGGGCCAATGTTAGGCCATTTTACCAATACTTCTCAGCATTTTTGGATGATGCTACAATCTTCAGAGCGTAAAAGTCAGGAACAATCATTGCCCAATTTTAATAGCTATCTCAATAACTACTTCAAAGAAAAAGGCCAATCTATACAAACAATCACAGATTGTCGGTACCTCAACAAAGGGCGTGTAATCGTATCGGGCATTTTGAATTGCCAAAAACAATCGATAGCAAAACAAAATTGGAGTTTCTTGATTGGGTCCTGTGCATTTCCATACCCTTTTGCTGTTTGGTCTGGCCGAAAAAAAGAAATTATTTTTGAGGCTATGGAAGCGGTCGAAAAAGATTTTATGATTTGGATGGGGGATAATGTATATTATATGTCGGGTGCATGGAAAAATAAAGATCGAATGCATCGAATTAACCACAAGATGCGTCTCAAACCAGGTTTACACAAATTTTTAACTTCTTGCCCACAGTATGCTATTTGGGACGACCACGATTATGGACCTAATAATTCCGATGCAGCCAATATTTACAAATACAATAGTTTAGATATTTTTAAATCCTATTGGCCCAACCCTTCTTATGGCTTAGATACCGTACCAGGTATTTTTACTTGTTTTTCGCAACAAGATGCCGACTTTTTTTTATTAGACTCTCGATTTCATGCTTCGGATTCTTCTATGCTAGGAAAGGCGCAATTTGAATGGCTTATCAAAAAATTAAAGACATCTACAGCTAATTTCAAATTTATTGTATCGGGGACTCAAATTTTGATAAACAATCCTTTCGGAGAGGATTTAGGAGATTTTGGAAATGCTAAACAAAAGTTATTAGCAGCCATTAAACAACAAAAAATCAGCGGAGTTTTGTTTTTGAGTGGCGATCGACATTATGGTGAAATACTTAAGTTAGAACAAAAAAATCAATATCCTTTATACGAAATAACCTCTTCTCCACTCACTTCAATCCTTAACCCTGCCTACACACAAGATAGTCTTGTTCGGGTTCCAAATACACTGATTATGCAACAAAACTTTGCAAGGCTTAGTATTTCTGGCAAAGGGTTTCAACGTAAATGCAGGGTAGATTTTTATAATAAAAATGGCGCATTTATACTAGGACAGGATATATTTCTACGCGCATTACAAGCACAGTGATGATGGCTTTTAAGGAGGAATAAATTATGGGGGGCAAAAAATAATAATTAAGGGTTTATATATTCAAAAAAAACACTATTTTAGAATTCAATTATAAGTAGATGATGCACATTAGCAATGATTCTCTTAGTGGTTCGGGCCAACTATTCCTGTTGTAGACAATAAATTATTAATCGATATGAAAGATCAAAACGCCATAGGTGGTAATTATAAATTCAATCATCTCAAAGTATATGGGTCGGTTGAAAGTTTTTATAAAAATGTAAAAAGCTATCGCAGAGTACTAGATATTTCTGAATGTACCTATGTGTACGGCGAATTATCGTTTTACAACAAACTCTTTGATGAACGTGATTGGAAATGCAAACCAAGATTAGTTTGTACAGATGTTAATTCTGGCAAACAGATCTGTGACATGACGAAAGAAATTGAGGTAAAGAAAGAACAAAATAAGGTCTCTGTTCGAGAAGGGTGGGGGACGCCAAATACAGGATGGTGGAAAAAGGGAAAATACAAATGGGATGCCTATTTAGACGATACTTTTTTGGGTACGGCCTATTTTTATGTAGTCGACGAGGGCATCGTATCAACGAACAACAATCCATATATTGCGATCAAAAATGTCCGACTTTTTGAATCTGGAATCAAAGGTACGCCTCTTAAAGAAAGGAAATACCTAAAAACCTTCAATAAATCAACTGCACGATACATTAATGCCGAAATTGAAGTTGAAATTTTAAGCGAAACAAGGCCGCTACCTTTAGATTTTAAATTCAACTATTACAACGACGCAGGCCAACACAAAGCCTTTGTAGAGTTTTTCAAAGAAATCAACGGCGCTCAAAAAATATATACTTTTGATGCCGGATACGGTTCTAATAAAGGTAATTATTGGTATGAAGATACCTACAGTATCGAAATTCAATTCATGAACGAATTGATTGCCGTAGTCCCTATGAAAGTAAGCCAAGAAGAAGAACAGATGGAAGGAGATCTTTCATTTCAAGTCGAACGAAGCGACAAAGCCACGGTTAATGCCCAATCAGCAGACGAAAAGCCTACTTACGAAGAAGCTACACAAGAATTGAATGCCCTGATTGGTTTAGAAGCTGTAAAAAAACAAATTGATGAATTTGCAACCTACCTTAAGTTTTTAAAAATACGCGAAGAAAAAGGCTTTAAGGAATCCAACACATTTAACTTACATACCGCATTTTTGGGCAATCCTGGCACCGGTAAAACAACCGTTGCTAAAATGTTGGGCAAAATTTATAACAGTTTAGATTTACTATCAAAAGGACATGTACACGAAGTAGGCAGAGTAGATTTGGTGGGTGAATATATTGGACAAACAGCTCCAAAAGTAAAAAAAGCCATTGAAAAAGCTCGAGGTGGAATTTTATTTGTGGATGAAGCGTACGCCCTGTCGGACCGTGGAGATGATGGTAAAGATTTTGGAAAAGAAGTGATTGAAGTTTTACTCAAGGAAATGTCTGACGGAAAAGGAGATATTGCGATTGTATTCGCAGGATATCCTAAAGAAATGCAAGCTTTTGTCAATTCAAATCCCGGAATGGGGTCCCGTATTTCAAATATGATTCATTTTTCGGATTATGTACCCGATGAATTAATGCAAATTGCCATGTATGCAGCCGACAAACGGGCCATTCAAATCAATGAAGAAGGCAAAATCTTACTACATAAAAAAATAGTAGAAGCATACCGTACCCGTGATCAACACTTTGGCAATGCTCGCTTTGTAAATGGAATCATTGAAGAGTGTAAACAAAATATGGCTTTGCGCTTAATGAAAGCTAAAGATTTTGAAAATTTAGCCAATGATGTTCTTTCAACAGTAGTTCTTGAAGACGTAGAGAAAGCCTTTGGAGTATCAAATACCAAAAATGTATTTATTCCTGTCGATAATGCAGCACT
>CAJQQM010000007.1 GCA_905480485.1 uncultured Aureispira sp. | reverse complement strand
AATAAGGTAGCCTTCAACAAAACTGCCAATGGATGGACGGCCAACTTTACCCTTTCTGCTATGCCGAGTGGAATGTATTATGTTGGTACAAGCTTGAGTGATTTGAAGCCATTCTTGATGGGTACTGAACCTACTATACTGCTCGAGACCAAAGGGTCTAGCTTGAGTAGCCTAGCTCCTAAAGTGTCTGATTTGAATCAGGCATTAGATGTCTTGTTGGAGCGTATACAACAACAAAATCAAGTATATATGGGCTTGGTTACCGACTACAATGCAGCCAAAACCAATGCTTCCAAGCGCAATGATATTCGCGCCAAGATGGCTTCTGAAGATAAAATCAAATTAGATTTATTGGATTCTCTACAAAAAACAAATCCTGAATTGGCTAGAATTATGGCTTTTAATAGCTTTCAGAGTTTTCAGAATCATGCCAAAGTCGGACAGTCAGAAGGGGCTTATTTTGCTGATGCGTATTTGAAATATATCGACTTTGATGACAGTACTTATGCTCGCTTGCCTTTTTATTACGAAAATATCAAGAATTATGCTTCGGCCTTATCCAAGGTTGGCTTGAGTACGACCGCACAGAATGCTGCTTTAGATACTATGTTTGCTGCCCTGCCCGATAGCTCCCCAAATTTCAAACCGATGCTAGTAGCCACCATGTTTGGTACAATGACTAAAAACAACCCTGCATTTACTAAATACGGTAAAATATATTTAGATAAATTTCAAGGAGACTATGCCATGCTCGATAAGTTTGTCCAGGATAAATTGATTGAATTACGTGGTGCTGCAGGGGTTGGAGAAGAGGCCATTAATATTGTCGGGAACACTCCTGAAGGTAAAAAAATGGACCTTAAATCGTTAAGAGGGAAATATGTTTTGATTGACTTTTGGGCTTCTTGGTGTGGTCCTTGTCGTCGCGAAAACCCAAACGTTGTACGTTTGTACAACAAATACAAAGATAAAGGATTTGATATTCTCGGTGTTTCTTTAGATAATAACAAAGCGAAATGGGAGGCGGCAATCAAAAAAGATAATCTTAGCTGGCATCATATCAGTGATTTAAAAGGTTGGAGTTCGGCACTTGCCAAGCCTTACGGCGTTAGGGGTATACCTTACACTGTTTTGGTCGATAAAGAAGGCAAAGTATTGGCCAAAAAACTAAGAGGTACTGCCTTAGAAGCCAAACTAAAAGAATTGTTTGGAAGTTAATCAAACATAAAAGTCAGGCTCTATCAACTTGGCTTTTTATAGCTTGCTATGATGAAGCTTTTAATATTATTGTTCCTATTGTCTATTGGGTTTCGTGCTAGGTCAACGGGTACTTGGCCGCTTGCTAAAAAACAACTGTATTTTCAGTGGGGTTTTTATACTATTCCACCTGTCGACCGCTTACATTTTAGTCCTTACAAAACTCGTTTGTTGCACCGTCATGTGCTGGATGTTACCGTTCAGGCATACGCAGCCTACGGCATCAGCAACAAGTGGACAGTGTCTGTAAACGTACCGTTTAAGTTTGTTGCTACGAGTCAGTCTATTCGGCCTTCTGTTGGTCTTTCTTCGGGTCAAATTGCACCGGCAGCGGATACTGCATCAGCTGGCTTTTTGGCTGACTTTAGTAATGTTGCCCTTTCTGTTCAATATCTTTTGTGGCGTAATAATCGCTGGGTTTTTTCTGGTCATTATTCGACGGCTTTTCCAACAGCTATTCAAACGTATAATCAAGCAACTAAACTGAGGACAGCCTATCCTTGTTTTTCATTTTATCCTCATTTGAGTGCCGGGTATAGTTATCAAAAGTTGTATACAAGTTGTACTTCTGGCATTCAGTTTCGTAGTCATAATTATGCACATCAATGGATATTTGATTATGAGATTGGCTGGAAAATTGGTAAAAAATTTTGCTTGGCTTTTCAAATAGCAACGGTTTATTGTTGGCCTGGAAAGCCCGATATACCGCAATCGACAGAATCTATACAAACAGGTTTGTACATAAACAATCAAAACTATGTTGCCTTGAATATCAAATCGATGATTGAAATTAAAGCGAATTGGGGCATTCAAATCTCTATAGGCGGAGGCTTATGGGCCAATAATGTACAGCAAGGGCCTTCTTTGGGGCTTGGGTTTTATTATAAGTCAGTTCAAAATTAATGTCTACTTTTTGAGCAGCTAAATAATTATTTTTACTTTTAGAAATACAGGCATAATTTTACTACCGTATCTTGCTTTCGTTTATCCATCAATAAGTTTAATATTTGACTACTTTCTTATGTTCTTTCTTGATAATTTACTGCCTTTACCACTGCTCGATAAAATAAAAGATTCTGATATTTGGTCTTGCAAACAAAGCTTGGATTGCACTAAGAAATATTTTTTAGAGGCCCCTTCAGGCTCTGGGAAAACAACATTACAGCATATTTTATACGGACTTCGCAACGATTATCAAGGGGGAATATCCCTAGAATTGGAGGGTGAAATTCATGTGCTAAAAACACTTTCGGTGGATACTTGGTCAAGGATACGGCAACATAAAATTTCGGTCGTTTTTCAAGACTTAAGACTTTTTGCAGCTTTAAGCGCTATGGACAATATCCTTCTTAAAAACAGTTTGACAGAACACAAAAGCATCAAGGAAATTGAATCAATGTGCCAACGTTTAGGAATCAATGATTTACTCCAAAAACCTTGTGGACGTATGTCTTATGGTCAGCAGCAACGGGTTGCTATTGTTCGTGCGCTTTGTCAACCATTTGAATTTTTGATCATGGATGAGCCATTTTCGCACCTGGATTCCAAAAATATCAGAAGTTGCTGCGCCTTAATTCAAGAAGAATGCGCAAGTCAGGGGGCAGGATTTGCCTTGCTTTCACTAGAAGAACGATACACCCTAGATTATGACCATACACTAGTTTTGTGAAATCATAATATCCTAATTATGCGCTATACTGTGAGGTGAAATACCTCAGAAGCTAGCAAGAAACCACTGTTCAAAAGTAGAAGTAATTGGTGTATTTTTAGGGCTTAATATTGGTTTTTGGCATTGTCCAGAAATCTCCAATTTGATCTAGTGCTAAATTTTTGGCATGTCTTCTTGATTTGGCAATCCTAACAAAAACTTGTCCTTTAAGCTTGCTTTCTAGGTAACTGATGATATCAAAATTCATCAGTATCATTCGTTCGAAAGGATCATTTTCCAATGCTCTAAATTTTTGCAAATATATCTTAACCAATTTTATAAATTCGGAACTGTCTTTTAAATAAATTAATTTCCTCAAAAATTCGAGCGCTATACGTTCAAATCGGTGTATTTTTTCCATCTTTTTGATAAAATTGTAGCTGTTTCTAAGCTTATAATCTAAGTATCTAAAGGCGCCAAGTTCTGCATGATTAACTAAATGCAGCAAATGTGCCATACAAATTAGATCTTGCCGAATATTTTCTTTTTCATTTTCAAGTGTTTTTAGTACCCAATCATCCGACGCTTGATAGGCCCCTTTTCCAAAATAAGCATAGGCAATGCAATAGCATAATTCAATGTGATAAATTGCGAGTCCAAAATTTTTGAGGTCTTCATTTTCAATGATATTAACTGCCTTTTCGAGGACAGCATCACATAAGTCAAAGTGGCCATTGTGGGTATAAAATTGTAATTCTAAGGTTACACTATAAAAATAACTTAGCTTTTGTACACTTCGGCTATTGTTTTGATAAAATTCAGGGATTTGCTGTAATTTAGCGAGGTGATTAAAAAAAATAATTTCTTGATTTAAGACTATCGCACAGGCTAATAAGTTATAATAGGCAGGAATAATAGTTGACATAATCGTATCACCAAACACCTTCGGATTACGTTGTATAAGTTCAACTAGGGCTTTACTTGCTTTGTATCCTTGCACAAAATCGGTGTTTATTTCATGTACTTTATGCCAGGTATTCCAATATCTACCCAAGGCTTTGACATTTGATTGGGGCGGAGGCTTGATAAGTAGCGGATGTTGGCTAAATTCATGTGCGACTTGAATCGAAGTTTCAGCCCGACTGTAGCCGTCTTTAAAGGTATATCGATGTACTTCATAAGCCAAATGACGGTAGGCGCTGAGTAGACGTGCAGCATCTAATCCGTCAAGGGCGAAGCGATTAATAGCCTTCATTTTTTGGTCCATGACTTTGTTATAAGGAGACAAAACAGTTAGTTTGAATTCCCAATAGGCTAATTCTTCTGCGTGATGAAACAGCTGACAATCAAGGACAATTTTTTTGCAACGATGAAGCAATCGTTCACACAAACCAATCATTCGTTTTTTGTACAAAAGCTCAATTTCGAGCAAGAGTTCATGAACTCTAAAATTGTTACTCGATTCTGCATTAAAAGCACGTAGGTTTTTAAGGATTACCTTAATTAGATAGTTTTTTGCAACGGAGAATTGTTTAACCCATTTTTCATTCCTAAATTTCTTTTTTAGCCTTTGTTCGTCATAGGTATCTTGACGATCAATAGCCTCTAGTAACTTAATGTAAGAGGGGTTGTTCACTGTTTTTTTGCTATGTTTTTTTACATAGCCTTTTTCTGCAGTCGATAGTGATTTTATAAGCTGGAATAAATAATATTTTTGGTTTTGTTCCATACAATAAGCTCATTTTTATAACTATAAGCGATTTTTATTGATAATTTGCAACAACATTTCTTTGTAATTTTTGCCGATTGGAATCATTTTGTTACCGATATGTATGCTATTGCCTTCTAGGATATCGATGTTGCCTATATTAATAATATAAGAACGGTGAATCCGCATAAAAATGGATGACGGTAGTTTTGTTTCAAGACTTTTCATGGTCTGAAGTGTAACAATTCGTTTGTTGTCGACGTGTAAAATTACGTAATCTTTTAGGCCTTCGATATAGCGCAAATCCTTAAAAAACACCTTTATTAGTTTTTTGTCTGCCTTGACAAATATAAAATCAGCAGAAACAGTCGTGTTTGTTTCTTGTGCTAGCTGTTGCAACGCTTTTTTGATGGCTTTAGCAAAACGCTCAAAGGATATTGGTTTTAATAAATAATCGATGACATTCAAGGCATAAGCATCCAACGCATAGTCCGAAAACGCGGTGGTTAAAATAATCATGGGAGGATTTTCTAAGGTTTTAAGAAATTCAATACCCGAAATTTTGGGCATCTGTATATCTAACAAAATAAGGTCAACGGCTTCGTTATTTATTATCTCTTTGGCTTCAATCGCATTGTTGCAAGTGGCAATAAGCTGAATTTCTGGGAATTTTCCAACATAAGAAACAAGGATTTCTTGTGCTAGTGGTTCATCATCAACAATTAATACCTTCATAAATAATTTGTTTGATATTTGATTTAATATAGTTGAATATCCAAAGAAACTGTGTACTGTTCTTCGGTTTCATTAATGTTTAATTGGTAGCGATTGGCGTACAACAAATCGAGTCTTCTTTGGGCATTTTTGAGGCCGATTCCACCTTGAAAATAGCCGATATCTTTATGAACTGTTTTGCTATTGGTTAAATGAAAATGAATGCAACCTTTTTTGAGTAGTAGTTGGCAACGAACATAGCCTTCAGAAATGCTTTGACTCAGACCATGCTTAAAACTGTTCTCTAAAAAGGTAATAAACAATAAAGGAGCAACTTTGTAGTTGTCAGGGCTGCCTTCTTGAACAAATTCTATCAATGCTTTTTTGCCGTAGCGCGTTTTTTCAAGCTCAAGATAGTTTTGTATGTATTTAATTTCTTGTTCTAAAGGTACTTCTTTTTCATTACTTTTGTACAACATATAGCGCATCATTTCTGACAACCTTAAGACCAATTCGGGCGCTTGATCTGACTTTTTGAGGCTTAGGGCGTAAATACTGTTGAGGGTGTTGAACAAAAAATGCGGATTTATTTGCGATTTTAAGAAACTGAGTTCCGACTGCAGGTTTTTGTTTTCGAGTTCTTTTTGCACGGTTTGTTGGTACAACCATTCTTTGGATATTTTGACAATTGTACTTAGGCAAAGAATAAAGAACAATAAAATAAAATGGCTAAATTGATTTTCAATGAGCTGAATCTTTGACTCGACATTTGAGGACGTCCACAGGTTGCCATAACGAAAAAGAGTTTCGACGGGTGTAATAAGTGCTGCCGTCACCAACAAGGCTGCAGCATAAATAAGGAAGGATTTCCGGGATAATAGTTTGGGGATTAGGTATAGGTAATTGAAGTATACAATCAGAATCAAGAAAAACATGTGAATGATGTTGTTTCTGAATATGAGCCAAAATCCGTCTTCGCTATGATCACTCAAAAGAAGTCCAATCATATAAAACATCCATACAACACCATGGTATACGCCTCTCTTACTAAGTAATATATACAGCTTTTTGTAAACAGATAAGATGTAAGTTTCTAGCATATATAAATTGAATGATTGTTCTATATTTCTTGTAGTCAGTTGATAAGATTAAATAAATTTGAGCAATTATTACAATAATAAGATTTATTGCTTTAAATTTGTGGAAAATTAGACGAGAACCCAATCCTATTAGACAAAAAATAGTCAATTTGGTTCAAACATTGTCTGATTTATTTTTTGTAAATAAAATTTGATAGATGTTTTTTCGTCTATCTAAAACATAACTAACTTCAATCAAGGATACTATAGGACCCCCGAAAAGGAAGGCTTTATATTCCTAAATTTATTTTTAACTTAAATCATTTTCATAATGAGACTTTCAGATTTTATAGAAGTAAAAAATAGTAAATTAAAAAAGAGATATTCAGGCGATAAAGTAGAAGCCGGACATTGGATAGAAGATTACATGAAAGGCGACATCGACATGAAAGGTGATTTCATGGAATTTATCGACAACATCAAAGAGTTTTGTAACTTTAGCTTTGTAGGACATCACTTCAAATTCTTTATTACAGAATTTTTGCCCGAGGTTATGAGTCATTCACAAAAGATGGATGAAGCTACTATCTTGAGTCATTACAACGATCAAAATGATATTTTTAGATGGTTCCTAGGACCAAGAATGGTGTATACTTCTGGTTATTACAAAACTGGCGAAGAGACATTAGAAGAAGCTCAAGATAATAAACTTGATTTGATTGCACAGAAGATGCAATTGAAAGAAGGTGAAAGTCTTTTGGATATAGGTTGTGGATGGGGTACTTTGGTGGCACATATGGCCAAAAACTACAACATGGATACTACAGGTGTTACGATTACGCCTGAACAAGCTGAATGGGGTAGAAGACTTATCAAGGAAAATGGTGTTGAGGATCAATCAAGAATTCTAACGATTGATTACCGTGATATTCCTCAAAGAAAATACGACAAAATTTCTTGCTTAGAAATGGCCGAACACGTAGGTGTAAAGTATTTTCAGAAATTCATGGAGCAAATATATGACCTTCTAGAAGACGACGGAATTTTCTACTTGCAAATTGCTGCTTTGAGAGAAAGAAAATCTCTACTTCGTGGACCTGATCAAGAGACAATTGTCTGGGGATTATTCATGAACGAATATATCTTCCCTGGTGCAGATGCAAGTATGCCCGTTAGCTGGGATTTAAGAAGAATAGAAAAAGCTGGTTTTGAAATTCATACCGTTGAAAATGTAGGTATTCACTACAGCAAAACAATCGCTGCATGGTACAACAACTGGATGAGTAACAAAGATAGTGTTATCGCTAAATACGGAGAAGCTCAATTCAGAATGTACCAAATCTTCTTGGGTTGGTCGACAAGAATTGCTGCTATCGGTGGTTCTTCAGCGTATCAAATAATTTGCCACAAGAATATCAACCATGTAAAAAGAGAAAGATACATTGGTAAAATAGCCTTAGGTGAAAACAAGAAGTTTGACAATTCTACCTCTGTTGCATCTGAAGATACCTCTGATAAAGAAATGTCTAGATATGAAACAAGAAAGAAAAAGATTATGGTTAAATAAGTTTTCTTTTTCTTGGTAAAATATAAAGGAGCAACGTTTTGTTGCTCCTTTTTTATTAGTACATTTCAGGCATAAAATTCAACCATACAATCTTCCTTTTAATTGATGAGACATAAAAGAGATCAGTTTTTAACGATATACGGACGTAAGCCGGTTATTGAAGTGTTGCAAGACCCTCAGGTAGCAGTCGCAAAATTGTTTTTAGCCCAAAAAGCCAAGGGAACAATTATTGCTCAGATTTTAGACTTATGTGTACAACGTGGTATAGAAGTAATGCGTGTCAGTGCCGAACAGGTAGCACATTACTCAAAACACCCTAAGCAAGACCAAGGTGTAGCAGCCGACGTACTTACACCTCAAATGGATGACGCTTTGCGTTTTTTAGAACAACACAGCGAAACTTCGCTTCAGTTGTTGGCTTTAGATGGAATTACAACACCGGCAAATGTAGGACTTATTATTCGTTCTTGTACAGGGTTGGGTATTGATGGCTTAATTTTACCTCGAAAAGGAAATGCCAAATTAGATGCTTTTGTGATAAAAGCTTCAGCAGGTGTTGTATTTAAAAGTCGAATCCTTAAATGCGAACGATTGACTCCTGTTCTAAAGAAGGCGGCCACCTTGGGCTATTCTATTTATGGATTATCGGGAGAAAAGGGAGAAAATATTTACCAACATCGTTTTGCTTCGAAGGGTATATTTGTGTTAGGTAATGAAACACAGGGTGTCTCGGAAGCTACAGAGGCCTGCACGGATACGCATTTGTCTATTCCTATGTTTCAGGGTGTTGAATCTTTGAATGTAGCCTGTGCTGCTACAATTGTAGCAAGTGAAATCGCTAGAAATAGAGCCTCGTTCTAAGCAACTTAATCACGCCATAAATAAGGGAAAAGAAGCCAAGACAGGACAGCTAATATTATGTCAATACACAGCAAAATAAGCATATCTTTGTAATATGCAGTATCGGTCATTAGTCCAAGGGCAATTTTGCTGAGGCGCATTAGGGTCATCAGCATAGGTATAATCACTGGGAAGCTTAATATCGCCATCAAGGTTGCACTTTGATTGGCCTTGCCCGATATAGCAGAGATAAATGTAAAGGTGATCGAAAACCCTATACTACCCAAAAAAAGCGTTTGAAGAAACAAGGTAGAATCTTGTATAGGATTGCCTGCCACTACACAAAAGCTAGCATAAGATAATAGATTTATAGCCATCAACAATAGGCAGTTATACAGCATTTTAGATAGGATAACGGCTGTAGGGTTGACGAGCGTATAATAGTACAATTGGCGTTTCTCATTTTCCTGTACAAAGCTTTTGGCAATAGCATTCACCGATGAAAATAAGACGATAATCCAGAAAAGAACCGCCCACATTGCCCGAGCACCTTTGAGTTGTTCTCCTAGCGTAATATATACAATAAAGACGGTCGACAATACATAAAGTAAAATACCACTAATGGCATACTTTTGCCGGAATTCCAAGCGGAATTCTTTAAGGAGTAGGGCTTTTGTTTGGCTTAATATATTCATGATGCAGGGTAAAATTACTATTATTTACCAATTAAAATAGCTTAATACATGCTTTTGTTCTTATTTATGCTTTGATTTTTACTTTTGTTGGCTACAATGCCTCAATGAATTGAAGCTGTCGTTCACGAGCTCTCTTTTCTACAGCTTTAATTGGCGATATAATTAGCCCTTTAAGCTTTTTAGTTTGTACCTTAATGGATTGAATTATACCTTAAAAAATAGTATTATTGTAATTCAGTTATTAGCTAATCAAAAAAATCATTTATGCTTAACGATGCTTTATCTGGCAAATTAATTTTAGATTTTAGTCTTTTGTTGCCAGGGCCTTTAGCGAGTAATATGTTGGCACAGATGGGTGCGAAAGTAATCAAAATAGAACATCCTCAAAAAACGGATGCAACTCGAATATACCCACCTTTTGTAGAGGACGAAGCCCTCCTGTACCGAATGTTGAATAAAGACAAAGAATCGTGGCTAATTGATTTTGAGACCCCCGAAAACTATCAAAAAATTTGTGCGGCTGTTGCCCAAGCGGATGTACTCATAGAACAGTTTCGGCCCGGTGTGATGCAAAGGTGGGGCCTTGACTATGCTACCCTAAAAACCATTAACCCTCAATTAATTTATTTGTCATTAACCGGTTTTGGCCAAAGTGGTCCTTTGGCCCGCAAAGCAGGGCACGATATTAATTATCTAGCACTAACAGGCTTATTAGATATGATGCGTGATGTTAACGGCCGTCCTGTGCTGCCTGAAGTACAAATTGCAGATATCAGTGGAGGGGCTTATATGTTGGTATCTGCTTGTCTAGCAGCCTTAGTAAAAGGCAAGGGACAATACATAGATGTAGCAATTATTGATGGTTTGCCTGCTTTGCAACATATTCCTTTCTCGCAATATTGGGGAGGTATTGACCCGCAACAACTAAAGTTGCTGAGTGGTGGACTCGTTAATTATAATGTATATGCTTGTAAAGATGGCAGATATATAGCATTAGGAGCTTTAGAAACTAAGTTTTGGAATCGATTTTGTCAATTTATCCATCAGCCCGCTTGGCAGCGACAGCATTTTGGGGAGTTGTCGGTACATGTTTTTCCCAAAGAAAAAGTAGAGGCTGTTTTTATAACTAAAACCCAACAAGCTTGGGTTGATGCCTGTAAGGATCAAGATTTTTGTTTGAGCCCGGTGCTAAAATTGTCAGAAATAGAACAAAATGAGCAATTGCAGGCAAGGGGTTTTTTTGACAGTCCGTACCAAATTAATTGGCCTTGGATCAAAAAAGATAAGCCTAGTCCCAATAACAAGGCTTTATAGAGTGGGCATTTTCAAGACAGTTTTAAAGTTGTCTTCTGTAAACTCAAGGGCTTCCACAAATGTATTCATCGTCGTAATTGTAAAAACAACATCGCTTCCGTCTTGATTTATTTCAAGAATACCTTGCATTTTAAAATTTGGTACCCAATGATCTTTCCATTCTAGGGCGACGGTTATTTTATGTCGACCATTTTCGGACTCGGCCTTTAATACTTTTGCTTTAGGTTGTGCAAAGTTATCACTGTATACCATTCGTATTGCAGGATAAATTAATGCTTTAGCAAAGTCTTCAGCTTTGTCTCCATCGCGTTTTAGATTACGGTATTTTTCAACATCGAGTTCGTTGTCAGCGGCACCCCCTCGTGCACCTGAAGAATTTTTAGAGGTTGGATTGGAATTTATTTTTGGTTTTTCGTCTTCATAACTTTCTTCTGTCCAATTGACATCTGACACTAGTGTGTCAATAATCACTTCAGTACTATCTTGAGAGGAACTATTTTGGGCTTGTTTAGGCTTATTTTTGCAGGCTATTAAGTTTATTAAGAACAAAAGCAAAAGGTATCTATTTTTCATGATTTAAATTTATGCAAATGATGAAGGAATTGCTGAAAGTTGAAAATGCATTCAATTAGCTTCCAAAAAAATCAAGTATTGAGTTGGCACTTTCATTCAAGCACAAAAGCCCAACTTCAAAATAAAAGGATTCGATGGCAATGCAAAATTTTAGCTTCATTTTTCGGGTTTAATTATCAAAAAACGACGATTATTCCCCTGAATTTTTAAAAAAATGTACCTTTGATTTTGGAAGGTACAAAAAGAGCATGAGTAAGTTGATCATTGTTCTATTAGACCAGCCATATTTGCTCCATCTAATCTTCTATAAAATGCGTTTATTGATAGTTTTACTTATTCTATGTTCTTCCCTACAACTAGCTTTTGCTCAAGACAGTCTCGTACTACCTAATGCTCAGCCGGACAGTTCAGAATGGTTGCTTACTGCCGACGACTCCCTAAACATTCGCCCGAAAACTTCTACCCTAGATACGCTAGGTTTGTTAGATTTTCAGCTTCAATTTTTAGAGGGTCAGTTGCAAATACAGGCAATATCTGTGAGCGACCAATCAGCTATTCCTGGTGCTTTTTTTTCTAAGGTAAATTTAAAAGACAAGGATTATTTTTTGCTTTTTGAATCTGGAAAAGCCACGATACCCTATTCGGCCAATTTTTCAGGAGAACTTTTGCGGGTTACTGCCAAGTTTCAACGCTGCAAAGTCAAGAACTGTCTGGATTGCAATCCTTCAACGCACAGCGACCCTTCAGAAGTTATTTGTCTCCAAAATGAGCACAGTCGATTGGTGCATGTAATGCGCCGAAAAAGTGGAGATTTAAGGATTCAGCCAATTCCACTTTGGTGGTCAATTATTCCTCCTCTGATGGCGATTTTTCTAGCGTTAATTTTCAGACAAGTCCTGCTTGCTTTGTTTTTAGGGATTTTGTCAGGGGCCTGGATAGCAGGAGGTATGCAATTGAGTCCTTACGGTATACTCAAAAGCTTTTTCTCGGTAATTGATCATTATATAATTGGGGCGCTAAATAGCCCTTCTCACCTTGCTGTTATAGTTTTTTCTATATTGATTGGTGGGGTAGTGGCTATCATATCTCGAAATGGAGGCATGGCCGGTGTGGTCATGAAATTAGAACCTTTGGCAAAGGGGCCTAAAAGCACTCAATTTGTTATATGGTTGTTGGGGGTAGCCATATTTTTTGATGATTATGCCAACTCTTTGATCGTGGGCAATACTATGCGTCCCCTTACCGATAAGTATAAAATTTCGCGTGAAAAATTAGCCTACATCGTAGATAGTACAGCGGCCCCTATATCGGCAGTGGCGTTTATTACCACTTGGATTGGAGCTGAATTAGGCTACATTGGAGACGCTATTCCACAATTAAATGGATTAGAAGATGGTGCCTCTGCCTATGGAATGTTTTTGAGCTCTTTGGCCTATTCTTTTTACTCTTATTTTACCCTTATTTTTATACTAATTATCGTTTTTTCTGGCCGTGATTTTGGGGCTATGTTTAAAGCTGAACACCGTGCAAGAACTACAGGAAGGGTATTTGATACCGAAGGAGAAGCACTTAGCGATGATGATATGGAAGAGTTAGAACCTGTTGAGGGGGCACCGCGTCGTTGGTTAAACGGGTTTATACCTATATTTGTGGTTGTATTCGGAACCCTTTTAGGATTAATTGATACGGGAATCGCCACTTGTTATGCCGAGTTGATTGCCTTAGATGTTCCACTACAGCACAGCGGCTGGTCTGAAGTTTGGGGGAAAATGCAAATTTTGGACGATAGTGGAACTGCAGGGTTTGTTCGTAAAATGGGAATCCTTATCGGCAATTCTGATTCATATGCAGCTTTATTATGGGCTTCTTTATCGGCTATTTTTGTTGCCCTTTTCCTAACGGTGTCACAGCGTATCATGAATTTAGCAGCTTCCATAGAAACCGTTATTCATGGCTTCAAAACCATGATGCCTGCTTTATTAATTTTAATATTCGCATGGTCTTTGGCTACTACAACCGAAGAATTGTGTACGGCAGAATTTCTTACAAGATTACTAGGAGATACCCTAAGCCCTTATATGGTTCCGGTGGTGGTATTTGTATTGGCAGCCGTCATCGCTTTTTCGACCGGTTCTTCTTGGAGTACCATGGCAATTTTATATCCGATAGCCATTCCTTTGTGTTGGACAATAGCCCAAAATGCTGGATTGCCTAATGAAGTTACGATGGAGTTGTTGTACAATGTTATTGCGGTTGTTTTGTCTGCTTCGGTTCTGGGCGATCACTGTTCTCCAATATCAGATACCACTATTCTCTCATCATTGGCCTCTAATTGTAATCATATCGATCATGTCAAGACACAATTACCCTACGCCTTGTCGGTTGGCGCTGTAAGTATTGTTATGACCTACTGTTCTACTGCCTTTTCAATACCATTTTATATAAGTTTTGTTGTAGGGGTACTCCTTTTGACTGGCCTGGTATTTTTGTTGGGCAAAAAAGTGCCTGAGCGCTCATTTTAAATAATAATTAGCAAAAAAAAGTAGCATGTATAATTCACCATTCGATCCTAAATCTGTCCCATTCAGTTGCTCGCATAGTCCTAATTTCCCTGGGCTATTGAATCGCTTGGGTTGCACTCTAATGCTTAGTACTTATCAGGCAGGCAAGGTAGTTTTGATAAGTGCTTTGAACGGACAACGCCTCAATCAGTTGCCTCGCACCTTCAAAAGGGCAATGGGTATTGCCGTGCAAGGCAATCAGAAGTTAGCCGTTGCTACCGAAAATGAAATAATTATACTTGCAAATTCACCACGTTTGGCCCAAACTTATCCGGCTAAACCTGGCGTCTATGATGCGCTTTTTTTACCGAGGGCAACGTATTATACAGGGCATTTGGATATGCACGATTTACATTTCGGTAAGGAAGGATTGTGGGGGATAAATACTTCCTTTTCTTGCCTCTGTAAAGTAGATCAAAATTACAGTTTTAATCCGGTTTGGAAGCCTCACTTTATCGATAAATTAAGTTCAGAAGACCGTTGTCACCTCAACGGCTTGGCAATGCAAGATGGAATGCCTCAATACGTTTCTGCGTTAGGCAGTGGAAATAAAATGCAAAGTTGGCGTAAAAATATTACCAAAGGGGGCATTATTATGCATGTACCTACCAATGAAATTATTATTGAAGGATTGGCCATGCCGCATGCACCACGAATTTATGATGGTAAACTCTATACTCTTTTGTCTGCCCGTCAGGAATTAATTTGCATTGATACTGACAAAGGTACTTATGATGTGGTAACTAAAGTGCCTGGCTTTATTCGGGGAATGTGTAAACATGGTGATTTTTTATTCATAGGAACTTCTAAGTTAAGAAAGAGTTCGACCACCTTCAAAGCCTTGGAAATTGATAAAGAGGCTGATAAGGCAGGTATTGTAGTCGTTCATTTGCCCTCTGCTAAGGTGGTTGCCTCTATGCAATGGCACAATAGCGTCGACGAAATTTACGACATACAAGTATTGCCCGATACACGTCGAGCTAATATTCTAAACACCTATCAGGATACGCACCACAAAGCCCTTATGTTGCCCAATACAACTTATTGGTCCAAAGAAAAACCTAAGCCCAAAAGTTAGGGGGCTATTTTAGTTCGAAGCAGGCTTTAATTGAGGATTGGTGGGGGCATTTGAGCGATTATTGAGTAGGTTCCCCCTTTCTCTTCGAGTACGTTTTTCCAGAGCAGCTTGTTATCCCCAAAAACATAATCGATATGCCCGTCAGCAGTCATCCACGAAAGTACTTTTTGCTCGTTTTTGAGTTGCCCTGCAGCCCAACCTGAGTAGCCTACAAAGAAACGAATGTCATTTGGTTTAATTTTGTCAGCGAGTATAAACTCTTTGAGCTGTTCAAAATCTCCACCCCAATATACGCCCGACATTACTTCAATACTATTGGGTAAAATATCGCCCCTTGTATGCAGGTAGTGAATTGTATCGGTTTGAACAGGGCCTCCGTAGTACACTTCAGATTTGAAATCAGGGAAGCTTGATATCAAATCATTAATACCCATATCAATGGGTTTGTTTAATATAAAGCCAAAAGACCCTTCTTTTTGATGGTCACAAAGCAGTATTACACCTCTCCTAAAATTAGGGTCTTGCAAAAATGGTTCTGCAACCAACATTCTTCCGGTTTCAAGTTTATTGTTTTCTATCAAAATATAAGATTTTTGGGCAAAAAATTATACAATCAAGCGCAGATGTTTGTTGTATTTTAGGGTTTCATGGCAAAACTAGCGTAAAGCACCAATAAAAAAAGGTTTAATTCCTGTATCTTTTTTAATAAATATACTTATTAAACTAAAATGTGCTCTAAAGAAGCTGAATTTTTTAGCTATTGTTATATCCGGGTCAGCTTGTAGGGAGTTGATTCGGGTTTTATGTAAAAGCTATATATACTTTACGATATTAAAGCAAATTTTGTTCAATGAAAAAGCAGCTATATATTTATTTTAACGATTTAAGCTTGAGACAGTACTCCGTTTAGTATTTATAATAAAGGCTATGTAAGTGACTAACAAGCTAAGTTGTTGCCTGTTCAGCTTTTGTCTACTTTTAAGAAAAATTTTAAATTTATGGAAATAGTAGTGTTTTAACAACAATTACAGAATGCTCTACTTTAGGCGAGGTCCAATTCTGATTCAAAAAAAGATTGTAGAGCTTTAGTTTTCAAAAAATGAACTATATTTAGCAATAGGTGCTACTATTTCTACTAATATTCAAATTATTCAATGATGCAAACTATCACTATTATCGTTACGTCTGTGGTGTTGTTTTTTTTATTGGCGGCCCTTATCAACAATGCTATACGTCGATAAAATTTTCCAATACCAAAAGTATTGAGCCCAAAAAGCCACCCAATGATTAAGGTGGCTTTCGGTGGAAATTAACGAGTTGTTGTTATTTAATTGAGTGCTTTTAATATTTAATGATTCATTGAAGCTTTTAATTCGGTTGTTGATTTTTTTAATTGTTCGATTTGTTGTTGTTGTGCTTCAATAAGTTGTTGTTGTTCTTTGATAGCCTGTGTCAGTACTGGAATCATCAAGGTATAATTAACCACTTTAAACGCATCCGTTTGGTGTTCTGAACTAGTTTCCTTGTCCGTTAGCAATTGATTTGAATTTGTAATTAACCTTTTTTCTTTGACTAATTCTGGTAGTACTAGTTCGAGTTCTTGAGCAATAAAACCATAGGTAAGACGGTTTTCATCTAAACCTAATTGCGGATAACGATCGGTATCGTAGAAATAAGAAACAGGAGCAAGCTGTTGCACCAAATCTAGGGCTTTCATAATTGGTTTTATGTTTCTTTTGAGGCGTCTGTCTGAACCAAAATACGTGCCAGTACAATATACATCCGCATTAAAATATCCGGCCCAACCCGAGTAGGATCCCGTAGTGAAAAGTGACCCATAAACGGCAATACCACTTTCGTTGTTAGCAGCACCTGTAACACCGACGCCGCCCGTACCAGTTATAGTATTATTGATACTTAGTCCCATAATACCAGATGTTATGTAAGCAGATGCATCATAATTGGTGATACCCATAAATGTTCTAGAAAAATTAGCTGCATTATCGTTGTATACTTGTTTTAATCCACCGGCAGCAGTACTGTTAAGCCATTGTGTTACCCAACCTGTAGAACCATCAGCAATAAATTGAAATTGATTGGCAGGCGCAAGGGTATTTATACCTATTCGATTGGTCCCTGCATCGACAAAAAACATCGCATTGCTAAGATCGGATTCAATTCGGAAGTCACAGGTAGCAATCCCCTGTTCGTTAAAAATACTCACATTATTGGCATGAATCCGATGGTTTACTGCGTTATTTTCATACCAAGAGATTACACCATCATCGAAACTGTCATACAATCTTAGTAAAATATCTCCACTGTTAACAGCACCGTCTCTTAGATAGATATCGTTAGACATGTAAGAGGTTCCTGTTACATTAAAATTGCCAAGGTTGGCAGTCCCTCCAACCGTTACTCGACCATTATCTTGTACTGAAAAGCGAGTAGTACCATTGTCTTGAACCGTAAAGTCACCCGTACTATTGAGGTTAAAATTCATTTGATAAGTAGCCGCTTCTATGCTGGTATTTTCGACCAAAAGGCCACCAAGCTGAATCATCGAGGCAGCGGCGTCAAAATTTAGACCATTATTGACGTTTTCTTTGCCTAGTTTAGACCATGAAGCACCCGTCCAATAATAGAAGCCAGAACCACTTCCGTTTAAAACAGCAGCATTGGTATTGTACACCAAAAGACTTGTAGCAGGTGCTGTTACAGGGGTGGCAAGATTGATATCTACAATCGAAATCCGCGGCACTAAAAGACCTCGGTTATTTGCATTTAAGTCAAGTAAAGAACTTGCGTCGGGGGTTGCGGTATTAATCCCTACGTTTTGAGCGTGCGTTAAACTAATTGAAATTAAAGTAAATAGGAGCGTGAATTGTATTGCTGCTTTCATGTTTTTTATTTATTGGGTATAAAAATGATTTGTTCACATGGGTTTAAAGGCATAATTTTCGTGGACGCTTGATCAGTAGGGTAAAATCGTGTGCAGTAAGGCCGGGCAGAAGTGAAAGTTTTGCTCAGTAGTAAATTTTGTATAAATGCTGTTGTGTGTTTTTTTTGTTTTGGTCTTATAAAGTGTTGATTATTAAATATTGACTTTTGCGGTTATATAAAATTATGTTTGTTCTTAAATATACAAACTAAGCACTAAAGATTTAAATATTTAGCAGGCTAATTTTTATTTTTATTAAAGTAGAAAGCCTTATGCTCATTCTATAGGTTAAGTCTCTCGGGGATAGGCATGTAGTTGTGGGTCATACTGTTCCAGAATAGTTATTATTTCTTTTTGGTCATCGCACAAATACAAGAGTTTTCCGTAGGGATGACCATCTGCTACTGTTTTTAATAAATTCCAAACAGGACGTTTTTCTTGCCAATGTTTTTTACCCATCATAATCATTGGAGATACAACTCGCTTCAAAGAAGGGTCTTGATTATAGGGCGCATAATGATTTTGGCAAGCATCCTGGAAAATTTCTTGTGTGGTGCCGGCACTACCCGGTGCGAAAACAATACCATGTTTGGCAATACTCACTAAACCATCTTCGCGGATGGCATTCGAAAAATATTTAGCAATTTGCGTTGCAAAAGCAGCCGGAGGTTCGTGTCCATAGAGCCAGGTTGGAATCCCGATACTTTGCGAAGTATTTAACATATCGACCGTCAAAGGATATTTTGAACGAACATCCATAGCACGATGCAACCAGTCCCAGTCAAGGTATTCTTTACCTGCTATTGCTCCAGCCGGGCGAGGTTTTAAGAGTTCAATAGCATCTAATAAATCTTGTTCGGAATAGGAGGCAAAATAGGCGCCCAAATGCGTTGCTTCCATGGCCCCCGGGCCTCCTCCGCTGACCATCAAATAGTCTTTGAGGCTTAGTGTTCGAGCCATCAATGCTACCTTAGTATAAAAAATATCCGATCGTTCCATACTGTGCCCACCCATGATTGCCACTACTTTGCGCTTGTCTATAGATTCCATTAGGGCATCTGTAATACTATGGTCGTGCAGGCGCCTCAATAATGTTGTATAAATTGAACGGGCCGTTTCTTTACCTTGTTTTTTGTATTGTTTATAAATTTGGTAATCGTATGTATAATGATAAGCCTTTTTATTGTTTTTTTCAAAACCGGCAAATATTTCTTCGGGACTGTACAAGTGTGCTTTGTGTGTCGGAAACAACATTTTATCTGAATTTGGTATCACCCATCCGCCGCTAGCAACAATATAGCCACTCATTTCAAGGCTCATTGTACAACTCAGAAAAAGGCAACTATTAAAGGATATTTCCTTCATATCTGATTCAAATTCTTTTAAATCCAAGCATTGAAAAGCCACCGGCACCGTTTTTTGTTTGGCTGTGTCAAGCCATTGACTGAATGCTGTTTTATTGTCTATCTCTCTCATTTATAGATGGTTTTGTTGGTTGTAATGTATTAATTAATCGAGCTTTATGGATAATTGTTCAGTTTAAGTAAAATTTTAAGATCTTTTTAGTTTTTTGAAAAAAAGAAGCAGAAAATTCTAAGTTATTGTTAAAATAATATATACATTTGTGTATTACATAATTTTAATTAAATTACAATGAACAAAGGTACCGTTAAGTTTTTTAATGAATCCAAAGGATTTGGCTTTATCAAAGAAGAAGAATCAAACAAGGAATATTTCGTCCATGTTACTGGTCTAATCGATGAAATTCGTGAAGGCGACCAAGTAGAGTATGAATTAATTGAAGGAAGAAAAGGATTAAATGCCGTTAATGTTAAAGTTGTCTAATATTCGGTTGAAATAATATTTCTTAAAGCCTGTCAGTTTGCTGATAGGCTTTTTTTGTGCCCATTAATCAAGCAAGCTACCGAATTCTCATTCGGTCAGTATTTAGTGCTTTTCAAGGCACCTTTTGGCCTTTTTTTAGTGTTTAATTAGTGTATCCAATGAGTATACATCTTTTTAAATTCACTAAATAAAAATTTATGAAATATTTAATTAGTATTAGCCTTTTAGCTTTTGTTTTTGCTAGCTTAACGCAGTTTTCTACTTCTGACAACGACTTAATACAACATCATGAAGTGGCGCCTACTATCCCTAGCGAACCATTGCTACCATTAAATGCCGAAAATCATTCAACTATAGAACCTTCAGTAGGCAAAAGAAATAAAAGGAAAGCCAAAGTAGTATCGACAGCCTACAAAGGAATGAAAGAATTGGAGCGCGCGCTAATTATACTAGAAGAACAAGGCGGTGCAGAGGATATAGCATCTGCCTACTTTCAATTAGCCCAAAGGCAGCTCGATTCTTTGCAGTACGATAAGGCCATTAATTACTTTTTGAACGCCGAACAAAAAGGATTTCATCCCTTAAATAAAGTCTATTTTCAGTTGGCAAGAGCTTATGCGTTTAAAGACCTTCAACTTGGAACCGTCGAAGATTATCTCAAAAAAGCTAGACAGCATGGTTTTAGAAATTATCGTGCTTTGTTGTACGACAAGGCTTTCTCAAAGCTTCGAAAAACACAAGAATTAGTATATATATATACCGACTTGTTTGGGAATAATCAAAAAGCAATGTTCAAATTGTTTTGTTACGTAGCCCCCCGAAGTAAGGAAATAGATTTCAGCATAGATACGGCATTATTATTTAATTCAAATAATCAAGCGGTTCGTGACAATCCGATTCATCAGCGGTCTAAACCAACCATACCCTTTCAATTTAGTGCCTTTATAGAAGGCGTTGACGAGGCTGCTTTTAGTAGAAGTGGTGGGGATGATTTTCGATTCGAATATGTTAGGAAGGCTACAGATTATGTAGCGGTATTGTATTCTAGAACATCAAGTTGGTCTGAATATATATTGCCCAAACAGTATCGCTTAATCACATTTGACCGAGAAGGGAATAAAATTTCTGAATTACTCTTGGCTAAAAGAGGAAGTCTGTCAACCGCCAAAGGGTTTGAAATTCGAAATGATGATATTATTGATGTAATTGATTATCAATTGGAATGGAAAAAAGACGTTGCGGAATTGGCTTTTAAGGAAGGAAGATTTCTGAATTTGCAAGATCTTAAAAACTGTCAAGTATTTCAAAAAACTTCGTACAGCATCAACCGCAAAGGCAGGATTGAAATTCAAGAGAGCCCTTTATTTAGTATGCGATAAAAAATAAATTATTGTACACACCCTTTTAGTCGGTAGCTGCATCTATCTTTTTATACAGGTTATTTTTTCTATTGTACCATTTAAATTTAAACAGATGTCTTTGATTAAATGTATGAGTTTAGTATTGTTAAGTATTTCATTGTATTCGTTTAAAAGTCATTTATTTGAGCCCAATAATAAAAGCGAACTATTTTCAATGTTTTTGAAAGAGTTCAAAAAAACAGACTTGCCCGCAACCTTGATGTTAGATTCTGAATATCGGACTCTTTTAGTCCATAGTCCGCTTCCCAAAAAGCAAATTAAAAAGCATTCAGGTCAGGTTTTGGGCCTTGAATATATCAAATTTATTCCGGAAATTAAAGATAGAATGATGAGTAGAATGGGGCCTAGTACCTATAAGGCCAAATGGTTAATGGTACTCGAAAATAAGGTTAATCTAGTTATTTACAGCATCAAACATGCCTATCGGCCTACGGAGTATTGCATGGCAACTTTTGACTATAAGGGCAATTTGATGCATAAAGTTTATTTAGATATCTACCCCGAAAAAGAATATAGTCTTTTGCAAGTTGCTAAGGATTTTTCGGTTTACGAACTTGATAAAAATACGGAAAAACCAAAACGCAAATTATACAATATTGGCAAGCGTGGTCAAATTGATAAAATACATAAAGGTGTTTAAGTACTATAGCAAATATACACCGAAAAACTGTTTAAAACTCTTGGATCTTGTTTAGTGGAGGTCTTCCAAAATGTCGTCCCAAGGGTTATCATTTTCATCTTCATTAGCCATTTTTTGCATATCGTCGTCTAACTTTGTTTGGCTCAATATGATTAATCCAATAATAAAAAATAAGGACATGAAAAGCATACTGTTGCGCATTGATCCTGTAAGTTGATTGATAAGTGCGTAGCTGAATGTACCGATAACAATGGCTAATTTTTCGGTAATGTCAAAAAAACTAAAATAAGAGGCGGTATCTTTGCTTTGTGGTGGAATAAGTCTTGAATAGGTAGATCTAGAAATAGATTGAACACCGCCCATACCAAAGCCGACCAAAGAAGCTAGGGCATAAAAACCAAGCTTAGCTTTTAAAAAGTAGCTTATTATACACAATGAAATCCAGATAATTAGAATCAAAGCGATGGCAAAACGGCTGCTTTTTTGTTGGGCTACCCAAACAAAAAAGTAGGCGCCAAAAATTGCGAGTATTTGTAGAATCAACACAACAATTATCATCTCTTCTGTGCCGATTCCTACTTCTTTGCTACCAAACAAAGGGGCAAGCAGCATAACGGTCAGAACCCCCATACTATAAAAGAAAAAAGAAGCTAGAAAACGTTTCAAAACAGGTCGTTCTTTTATTTCGCGCAGCACTTTAGACAGTTCCTGCCCTCCTTTTATTACAATGTCGAAACTTAAAGACTTCCCTGTGGGATAGTCCTTTAAGGTTTTGAATGCAATTTGCGCAAAGCCTATCCACCAAAACCCAACCAATAAAAAACTGAACTTCGTAGCTGTTTTGCCAGAATCAAAGCCAAAGGTAGTGGGCATCATGATTAGGGCTAGGCAAATTATTAATAAGATAACACTTCCGATGTATCCATAGGTAAATCCTTTTGCACTCACATTGTCCATTTTTTCAGGAGATACAATCTCGGGCAAAAAACCATTATAAAAGACCAGAGAACCTGCATAGCCAATACTAGCCATGACCGAACAAAAAATACCATACTCTATATTGGGGCCTTCAAAAAAATACAAACCAATACAAGCTGTGGCACCTATATAGCTAAAGAATTGCATGAACTTTTTCTTGCTGCCCGTATAATCAGCAATTCCTGATAGGATAGGAGAACTAAGGACAATTACTAGAAAAGAAAGGCTTATAGCATAGGTAAATAAAACAGAGTTCTCGATGCTAAGACCAAAAAACGTAACCATTTTACCGCCAAAAAATTCTTCCGTCACATTGGTATAATATATAGGAAAGATGGCTGTTGTAACAATCAGATTGTACACTGAATTGGCCCAATCATAGGATGCCCAGGCATTTATTATTTTTTTGTCGTTCTTTTTCATGCGATAAATCTTATTGTTTTTGAGCAATTTCTAACAATGCATCGGCAAGCTGATCCACTTCTTGCATCGTGGTATAAATATTTGGCGTTATACGACAACCTTTCACCGTCGGACGGTTTATCGCAACCGTAAAAATATTGTATTGTTTAAATAACATTTCTGCTAATCGAGCAGGCGATAAACCTTGAATACCTACATTGGCAATCGCACAGGAACGATGCGGGGCTTCAGGAGTATTCAACAGGATGTTTTTTTGACCACGAAGCTGATTCGTCCAACGGTTTTGTAGGGCACGTAAGCGATTCTCTTTTCTGTTTGGCTGAATCCAGGCATAAAAATCTAAAGCCGTATGAATTGCCTGCATACTATGAACCGGTCGAGTACCGGTATGAGATAATCGGCGGATATCATCTTTTGCGAGAGGGTCTTCGGCCATCAAGGGCCAAAGATTGGCAATAGTAGATTTTCTTACGTATAACAAACCACTCCCGAGGGGCGCGCTTAACCACTTGTGCAAACTTGTCCCATAAAAATCACAGCCCAAATCTTGCATAGACGTCGGAATGTGCGCAAAACTATGCGCTCCGTCAACCAATACAGCAACACCATACCGATGCGCCATCGTGGTTATTTTTTTAACGGGCAATATTTGTCCGGTAATATTAATAATGTGCGATAACATCAGTAATTTGGTTTTAGCACTTATTGCAGCTTCATAAACCGCTACTATTTCCTCATCCGTGGCGGGGTTGAGCGGGACAGTGATAATTTTGTTAACAACCCCGTAGCGTTCGGATACCAATCGAAACTGATTGAGCATAGCACCATAATCCTCTTGTGCCATAATGGCTTCGTCCCCTTTTTGCCAAGGGAAACCACTGATGACCAAATCTAATGATTCAGTCGTATTTCGGCTAATCATTAGTTCGTCTGTTCGACAGTCGATTTGCTTCGACAATCGTTCTATCAGTTTTGTTTGGTCAGATTGAAACTGATGACGCATATAAAAAGCGCCCGCACGATTGCCCGTAAGAATGTATTGATGTTGAGCTTCAGCTATTTCTTTGGGCATCACACAATAATAGCCGTTTTCTAGGTTTATGTAGGAAGGGTCTAGGTCGTACTTTTTGCGAACACTTGCCCAAAATGATGCATCATCGGCGGAAAAAAAATCTTTCATAGATGTGCTTAATTTGTTGGGCATGGCAAACGAAGAGGGCGTGCAGCTAGTTCCGAGGCCTAGCAGCATTAATTTTTTGATAAAATTACGCTTGTTCATTTGTGTTTTTTATTGCCCAAAGAGGTTATGCACCATAAATTAGTCAAATATTTTGAGCCATAAATCATTTGGGGCAAATAATTTGAAAGGAATCTTGTAATAAGTCTTCGAAGGCAGAAGAATGACCGATATAAAGTTCATAGGACATCCTTTCAATTTCCCATTTTTTGTTCACATCGTTGTAATAGGCCAAATCTTTCGGATGTATTGTCAAATGAATTTTTTTTTGCTCAAAAGCAGCCAATTTTACCTTCTTGAAAGCGCGTAATAATTTGATAGGACGGTCAACTGTTGAATGTTTAAAACCGACGTAGGCCTGACAAACTTGGGCCCCTGAAACGGCCGTCTTATTGCGTACAAATACGTTAATATTCAGACTGTCTTGCAAATTTATTGTTGAGGACTCTATCCGAAATGAATCGAAGACGATTTCGCTGTAGTGTAGTCCAAAACCAAAGGGATAAGCAGGCTTTAATTGTTTTTTGTCGGCTAGGGTATATCCGTGGTAATAGCCGTATTCCACGCGTTTGCTTCGGCTATCGAAAGAGGGATAATCGGCTTCTTTTTGCATAATTGTAAAGGGAAGTTTACCACTTGGGTTGACGGCTCCAAAAATTATATTGGCTAAGGCATTACCTCCCCGCATCCCTGAATACCAACTAAATAAGATAGCAGGAACCGATGCTTCCCAGTTATTCATCAGTATTGCCGAACCGCCAGCATAAACTACCAAGGTGTTTTTTTGTAGTAACGAAAGACTGCGAATCATGTCAATATCTTGGTCTTTTAACTGCAAAGATAGACGGTCGCCTCCTACAGATTGGTTTTGTTTTGTTGCTGAACGTTCTTTATTAGCCCCTGTCGACTTAAGTAAATATTCGCCTTCGTCGGAGGGTTTGAAACCTACATATAGAACCAGCAAATCACAATCAGTAGCAAGTTTTTGGGCTTTTTTCTTATTTTTAAAAGTAGACATAGTACAAATAGCGCCCTTTTTTTGGCAAAAAGATTGAATCCCCTCAAAGGCCGTAATGATATCGGGATTACGCAAACTGCTGCTTCCGTGGTCTCCTGTAATCTTCTGATTTGCCAAAGAGCCTATCACGGCAACCTTAGTGTTTTTTTGCAGGTCAAAGGGCAATAAGTTGTTGTTTTTGAGCAATACCATAGATTCTTCTGCTACGCGTTGTGCCAACTCGATATGCTTAGGATGTCCTTTCAGTGCCTTGTTATAGATCATGGTATCTTGCAGGACCGAAAACTGAAGTTTCTTTTTTACGATACGCGCCACCATCGTATCTATTCTGTTGATGTTGATTAAAGACTGCTTTAGTAATTTTTTTATGGTAGCTAGTCGATATTTATTTTTTACGGGCATTTCAACATCTAAGCCTGCCTCAATCCCTTTTTTGGAATTGTGTAAACCCCATACCCAATCGGTACTAACAAATCCATCGAAATGCCATTCTTTTCTTAGAATTTGATGGAGTAGATAGGCGTTCTGACCGCAATATTCACCCCTGAATTGATTGTAAGCACTCATTATAGAGGCAGCTTTTCCTTCTTGAATTACTTTTTTGAAATGGGGTAAATACACCTCCCGCAAACTGCGTTCGGAGCTGCGGATATCGACATAAAATCGTGAGTTTTCAATACTGTTGAGTGCAAAATGCTTGGGGCAGGACATCACTTGATGTTGCTGAACTGATCGAACAAAATGCAGTCCGAATGCAGCCAATAACCAAGGGTCTTCTCCGTACGTTTCTTGTGCCCTTCCCCAGGCAGGATGTCGCAACAAATTGATGCAGGGGTTGCCTGTATAGTTGCAGCCACTTGCACGTATTTCTTTAGCCATTGCTGTTGCCACTGTTGCTTCAAGGGCCGTGTTCCAGCTTGCACCACGGGCCATCGCTACAGGAAAAATTGTATTTTGATGTCCTTCTACTGCTGCGCCTCGCGGGCCATCAGAAAAGCAAAAAGGAGGTATTGCCAAGCGTTTGTTGGCGCCGGAATAAATATGTGGAAATCGTTTTAAAAGAACGAAATTAGTACCCAACTTTAATAATCCCGGTAAATAGGATTCTCCGGTCATTTGCTGTACTTTTTCGCGCAAACTCATTTTATCAACCAAAATAAAACTGAAGCTATCAATTGTTATTCCTTGCGGGGCACTAGCCGTTGAGTATTTGTTTAGATTAAGCTTGGTATAAAGGCAAGACTGAAGGATGAATAACATAATACAGCTATTCAAGCATAATAAAAAAAAAGAAAAGTGGCGTCTAATCTGCCGACCTCTAAGCATTTATTTCCGTTTTTTGTCAGCCGTAATGATAAAAAACAAAAATAGAATGGTGGAAATGCCAAAAAATGATGTAATTGCTGGATTTTTACGAGGATTCGTCGTTTCAATTACGAGATCAAAAATATCATAATAAACCACCAGGGTATATAAGATGATTTCTAATAAAACATAAATAAAAAACCGAATTGCAAAACGTTTTCCTTCTTGAGTCATAAATTGATACTTAGAAAATGAGTAAAATACTGCAAAAGATAAAACAGCCGATAAGTAACAGAAAAAATGTATAAGGTAATATTTCTTTAGCCTTTAGTCCGGTAATACCCAAGAGGGGTAATGCCCAAAAGGGTTGTAGCATATTGGTTATTTGGTCGCCGTAGCATAGGGCCATGATGCTTTTTTGCATAGGGATTCCCAATTGTTGAGAGGCTTCAATTAAAATAGGCCCCTGAACCAACCACTGTCCACCGCCACTAGGTACAAAAATATTTACTAAACCAGCTGACACAAAGGTGAACAAGGGGAAGGTAGTGCCGTCTGAAATACGTACAAATAAGCTAGAAAAAACATCGACAAGCCCTGAAGATAACATAATCCCCATAATACCAGCATAGAGTGGGAATTGAATCATGATACCTGATGCGCCTCCAATACCCTTTAAAACAGCATGGTTGAATTTGAAAAAACTACTGTGTAATAGTATGGCCAAACCAAATAGCAAGAAAATGATAAAGTTTGGATTGATAAATCGAAATTGCCAATCAAAACCTGTTGCATCAATATAAACAGGTTGTATCCAGACCTTAAATAGGGCTACTACGACCATTAATCCACCCAAAAATCGAGCTAACAGAACAGAATGGTCTAATTTTTCGGCTGCTTGGAATTCTATTTCATTCGATAGTGTATCTATATTTGAATCATTCTCCTTCAGTACAACCAAATTATTGTCAACTTTTTTTCCCAACCAAAATAATGCAAGTGGGACCAAGGTTATAAGCAAAAACATACAACAAAGGTTCATTGGCGAAAATATCGTCTGACTAAAGGGTATTTGACCAATTTGTGCTTCAAATTTATGACCGCTTTCTGCCACGATTAAAGGGGCTGAACCCGATAAACCACCGTGCCAAACCATTAAGCCGGAGTATCCAGCTGCACCTACGAGTGGGTAATTCAAAGCAAGTTGTTTTTTGGCTGCGTGTTCTCCTACTTTGCGGGCAAATATAGCCCCTACCACTAAGGCTAGCCCCCAATTAAAAAAGGCGACAAGAATACTTACAAAACACACAATGTAGGCAGCCTTAGCGGTGGTATTGCAATGTTTTGCCAGGGCTGTAATTAGGGTGTTTACAGGCTTAGTAAGTGCCAACACATGGCCTAAGACCAAAATAAGCATCATTTGCATGGCAAATTTTAAAAAATTAAAAAACCCAGCTTCCCAAAAACTTAAAAGTTGAAAAATATAGGGCGAGGCCTTGGTTTTTTGCTGCAAATAGATTGCCTCATTTGTGCTAAAAAGAAGCTTAGCCTGGTATAAATCTTTACCTTTTAGGGTTATAGTGGTATCTAAAAGGGTATAACTACGTTGGAGTTTGGAATTGCTGAACCCATCTTTTACTTTTTGTTCGAATATTGCTTTTGCCTGTATTCTGCCTTTTTTGCTAAAATGTAGTTCAATTTGTTCTTGAGAGGAGCTATTTGAGCTGATGAATTTCGAAGAACCCGCTGTAAGTAGAAATTGTTGATCCAGGTATTTAACCGACAATTGATTATTGGATGGCCCCGTAAAAATCAAGGCTAGTACAAAGGTGAAAAAAGTGAGTAAAACAGCAATGGTAAATGGACTGGGCAAAATACGCTGTGCCGTTTGAACAAATTTTGCGGAGAAGCTCATTTTAAATGGTTTTACGAACTACAAAAGAGTGTCCATAAGGCGCTAGATAGGCCTAAAATCAAAACACCCCGAATGTTGTTGTTGCATTCGGGGTGTAGGGACATTTAAATTATTTGGCGGCTTCGAGGATTGTTGATTGGGCCGGAGTTACCCAGCCATAATTTTCCTCGATGGTGTTTTCTTTGATTTCAGTAAGCTTTCGCTTAATCATAGGACCAACTTTACGTTCTTCGATATTTGGTAAGGTATAAACTTGGTCTTTATAGCATAAATCTGCAACATGAGAAACGACGGCTGCTGTTCCACTACCAAACATCTCTTTGAGTTCTCCTTGTTGATAGGCTTCTACCAATTCGTTTATAGAAATTGGTCGTACTTCTACTTTAATGTTCATAGATTCTAATAGATGAATGATACTATCTCTAGTAACGCCATCAAGTATAGCATCTGTAGTTGGAGGCGTGACAACGGTGTCGCCAATAACTGCAAAAATATTCATCGTCCCACATTCTTGCAAGTATTTAAATTCTAAACCATCCAACCACAAAATTTGATCAAAGCCATTTTTCTTAGCAATCTCAGCAGGTTTAAGTGTTGCAGCATAATTACCAGCTGCTTTGGCTGACCCAACTCCACCCGGAAATGCACGTACATATTTCTGGGCTACTAATATTCGGACAGGTTTTGGGTAATAGGGCCCAACGGGACCAGTAAAGACTATAAATTTGTAAGAACTAGAAGCACGAACTCCGAGTGATTCATCTGTAGCAAATAGAAAAGGACGGATGTACAAGGCAGAACCTTTTGTTTGAGGTATCCATTGTTTGTCTAGGCTTACCAAACTATTGACTGCTTCGAGAAATAGTTCCTCTGGAATTTCGGGCATACCTAGGCGTTCGCTAGAAATTCTGAAGCGTTTGGCATGTTTTTTTGCTCTAAACAAAACAGGTTCGCCGGTCTGAGTACTGATATTAGCTTTCATTCCTTCAAATATTGATTGACCATAATGTAAAGCCATCAATGAGGGGGCAAAAGACAAGGCACCGTAGGGCATGATTTGACAATTTTTCCATTGTCCATCAACATAATCAGCAACAAACATGTGGTCAGAAAATGTCTTCCCAAAAGGTAAACTATTAAAGTCAAGGCCTTCACGTCTAGACTTTTCAGCTAATTGTACTTTTACCGGGTATTTCATATGAACTAGTAATTTTGAAACATTAGAAAATGTAAAAAATGTAGTAGGAAGCTGTACATAGTGTTTGCTCGCTGCCTGCTGCAAAAATAGTTAAAATTTCGCAGAACGCAAAATATTCATCCTTTTCGAAATATATTTTATGTTTTCACATTTTATTTAGAATAAAATTTTGACAAGATTATGATTTAAAGCATAAAACTATATTCCGAATATTAGTTCGTTTGGAATATTTTATTTGGTTGTTTTGCGCTCTATCTTGCGTCTAAATTATGTAGATAGAATAATTTTAGTACATTTGTATATGCCTACAAACAACGACATACCGCATCCAGATTTTTTTGATTTTAAGCTTT
Source organism: uncultured Aureispira sp. (assembly GCA_905480485.1). Taxonomy (GTDB): domain Bacteria; phylum Bacteroidota; class Bacteroidia; order Chitinophagales; family Saprospiraceae; genus Aureispira. Next base: position 28,162 of record CAJQQM010000007.1, on the reverse strand, counting down.
ATCAATTTGAGGATAAACAACGACAAAAATCACAGACAACCGCATCTATAGCAATTGTAAGTCAAGTGTTGAGCACCGAAAATCGCGCTTTTTTGCACAAAATTTTATCCGCGGTTCAACTCGACCTAAACCAAGGGATAGACCTCTACGAAAAGCAGGTATTATACAAGGATTTGAGTCAGGAACTCAGCTACAAAACTTGTTTGGTTTTTGGGTATCAACCCAAAGAAATAGGCCTGCATATTCAGGCTAAGGCTTATAAAATAGTACCTTTCAAAGGAATTAAATTACTGTTTTCACACGATTTGCAAGCAATATCAGAGGATGTTCAAAAGAAAAAAATGTTGTGGCAACAACTGCAGTTACTATTCCAAAAAAATGCTTCCTAAAAATAATTTTTGGACTACTGAAGGCTCATTTCCCAATCTTTCCATACGGCTTCGTAATCATTTTCTTGAAGCATAGCTACAATTTCATCCGCTGACCGTTCATCGGATATTTCAAATTGTTCGAGTGATTGAGGTTCGACACTGTATCCACCCGGGTTGGTTTTTGAACCTGCACTCATCGATGTGATTCCTAATTTTATGACATTATCACGAAATCTTTGTGTTTCACGGGTCGAAATAGATAGTTCGACTTCTTCATTTAAAATCCGATAGGCACAAATCAATTGTACTAATTCTCGATCAGACATAGCCACTTTAGGTTCTAAACCGCCCGAAAATGGGCGCAGCCTTGGAAAAGAAATGGTGTATTTGGTGCGCCAGTAAGTTTTTTCCAAATAATCTAGGTGCAAGGCCGTAAAAAAGCTATCCGTGCGCCAATCCTCAAGGCCTATAAGGGTACCTAGTCCAATTTTGTGAACACCAGCCTTCCCAAGTCGGTCGGGTGTATCTAAACGATAATAGAAATTTGATTTTTTACCTTTCGGATGATGTTTTTTGTAATCTAGCTGATGATAGGTTTCTTGATAAACCAAAACAGTATTTAGTCCCAAAGGAATAAGCGTTTCGTAATCTAGCTGTTCTAACGGTTGAACCTCGATAGAGAGATGTGAAAAGTGTGTTTTGATAAGCGGAAGAATTTTTTTGAAATAATCCATCCCCACCGTTTTGTTAGCTTCACCAGTTACCAAAAGAACGTGTTCGTACCCCAAAGACTTGATAGCCTCAATTTCTTTTAACAATTCTAAACCGCTAAGCGTTTTGCGCGCAATTTTATTGTCGAGACTAAAACCACAATAGGTGCAAATATTTTGACATTCGTTCGACAGATACAAAGGAATATACAATTGCATGGTTTTGCCAAACCGTTTAAGGGTACGTTGATGACTTAATTGCGCCATTTGTTCGAGATAGGGGGCCGCTGCCGGTGCTATCAAGGCTTTAAAGTCTTCCAGTGTTTTTTTGCGATTAGGATCAAGTGCCTTTTCTACATCTGCTGCTTTCTTGGCATAAATGCTTTCACTTACAGCGTCCCAGTTGTGTTGGTCAAAAATAGTTCTAAATTGTTGCATCGTCTAGTTTTTAGATAGCATAAAATTAAGCTTTTCGAAGCAGATTGTCTGATTGAAGGCTCAATTTTTTAGATATTTATTGATAGATTTGATACAATGATGTTTTAATGGCCTAAATATGAAATTGCTACAAGCATGCTACCAGAAATTCCAAAGCAAGAATACCAACTAGTTGAACTCATTAAAACCGATGATTCGAATAATATCGAGCTCGCTTTAAGGCTAGCATCTGCCAATAAAATAGAATTATTGTGGTACCGCCAACTGTACAATTGGTTGTATCGTATTGGCAAAATTGGTGTTGCATACAGCAATCAAGAAAAAATGATCTATCGTTTATTGTCTATTGTCGAACTTAATTATCATCACAAACAATTAAAAAATATCCCTGCGTGTATTTCGGGTTTGCACAATTTGACAGCTTTGCGCTTGTACAGCAATGAACTTAAAGTTTTGCCTGATACAATTGGCAGATTATCAGCGCTCAAAACGCTTATTTTGACAAAGAACCATATAAGCAGGTTGCCCGCGACTACAGGGCAGTTGTCAAATTTAGAAGAAATGTGGTTAGGATTCAATCAATTAAGCGAGCTTCCTAAGAATATTGCTTTGTTAAGCCAATTAAAAAGTCTGTATTTACAACACAATAAGTTGCATCATATAGATGAGGGATTATTGCAGTCGGAACAATTAAAAACCTGTTTTATTTTCGCGAATCCACTGCAAAAAGGCCTGTTGTATTATCAACAAAATTACCCTGCATGTCAGTTTAAAAACGAATACTGATTTTTGTTTAAGTTATATTAAATTCTAAACGCAGCAAATGACTCGAAAAGTTTTTGCCTAAGCTGTCAATTCTGAGCGATCTAGAGGCACCACCATCAAGTGCTTCAAAGCATACAAAATTGAGTGATTCTATAGCATCCCACTCGTATCGCACGACTTTGCCTTGAATCAAGCTACCGAAATGTTGTTTGACTAATTCGGCGGTTAAGTGTGTTTTTAGTAATTGGTAGGCTTCTTTATTGTAGGCCAGGACTCCAATATTACAAATATTATTTTTGTCACCACTTCTTGCCGCAGCAATATCAATTAATTTAACTGTTTTCATAGCTTTAGTATATCGTGATATTAATGGTTACATAATCTCGAGGAATTAGGGTGGGGAACAAGCCCAAACGAAGGGAAGCCGCTTTGCCCCAATTCATACTTGCTGTCATGCCCGGTGGGCCGTTAAGTCCAAGGCAAACAATCGATTGAATGAGGCGTTTGCCATCTGCCGCTTTTTGATGTCTAAAGGCCATTCGAACGCCGACTTCATTTAAAGCTTCAATTTGTTTTTCGGTCATGCTAGGGGCTGCAGATTCATGGATGCCGTTAATACCGAGATAATTGATGCGTAGGGCCTCGTACTGAAAGGGAAGTGCGGCCCATGTTTCTTGCGCTGCCTCCACAAATGCTTGTGCTTTTTGGTAGGCATAAGGCCATGAAAAGTAAAATAATTGTTCGGTCATGTACCCTTCCATTTGACCAATACATAGCTTTAGTTGTTCCGGACGTAGCCGGCCTTTTGCCCCTTTGACTCGCACTTCATTTTCGGCAATTTCCTCTACTTCAATAGCGCTAAAATCAACCGTTACGTCGGGCGTAATATATTCTTGAGGGTTGTGAATCTCGTAGACTAATTGTTCTCTTATCGTATTTCTGCTAACTTTTCCACCCGCTTCTTTTAATTTGCTGATGATTGCTGTTCCGTCTTGATCTACGGTAGCTATCGGATAGCCTAAATGGGCAAAGCTGTAAGCACGTTGCTTCCATTCAGAATAAGCATTACCCCCCGAGGCTTGTCCTCCACATTCTAAAATATGGCCAATCATGATTCCTTGTGCCATTTTATCGAGTGATTCTTGTGCTTTAGATTCAAGATCCCAGTCGAATTCATAGGCGAGTATTCCAAGGGCGAGGCAAGGGTCTGCCACTCTGCCTGCCAAAATTATTTGCGCTCCTTGCTGTAGTGCATCTTTGATACATTGTGCACCAAGGTATACGTTGGCATGTGTAGCAGCGTATTCACTATCTCGATAGTCTGTACCATTATCCAAATTAAGCAATGGAAGATTTTGTTGTTTTAGATGCTCAAGTTCTGGCAAGAGGTCGTCGCCATCTATTGCAGCAATCTTTACGTTGTTTATCCCTTTTTTTGCAAGAATAGATTTTACTTTTTGGGCGGCACTATGCGGGTTTAATCCGCCCGAATTACTAACTATTTTAAGCTTATTTGCCAAGCAAATCGGATATAGTTTAGCGGCGTGTAATTCAATGTCACGTGCATAGCCAAGCTTAGGATCTTTTAATTTGTCTTTTTGCAAAATAGACAAGGTCAATTCAGCTAGGGCATCGTGCATCAAATAATCAGCCGCATTTTCTAAAGCAACCATTATTGCCCCCATCGGACTGTCACCATAAAAGCCCTGCGTACCAGCAATTCTTATTTTTTTATTTTTCATATTCTTTTATTTGCTCATGCTAATTATTCGCCTGTCCAATTAGGCTTTCTTTTTTGTCGAAAGGCCATAATGCCCTCTTGTGCATCTTTTGTATTTAGTAATTCCATTAACCTTTGTTGCAAAAAGGCCTGCTGTTTCTCTTCTGGAATTGCTTGCATATCACGATACGCTTTTAGCCCTAATCGTATGGCAGAAGGCGCATTAGATGCAATGTTTAAGGACAGTGTTTGCAGCCTTTCATCGATCGTATCTTCTGCTACCAAATCTGTTACCAAGCCCGCGGCTTCTGCTTCTGCTGCCGACCAAGTTTTGCCTTGGATACACCAATCCAAAACCTTTCTTTCGGGCATTATTTTTAGTAAAGAGGCCATTACCTGAAAAGGCCATATACCGCGTTTTACTTCTGATAATGTAAAACTGCTTGATGCTGTCGCCAATACATGAGTACAACCTCCAAGCAGTAAAAAACCACCAGCGTATACCGGCGTGCATACTTTAGCAATGCAGGGTTTGTGTAGGTCTTCCCAAAGGTCACCCAATATTATTTTTTGATTAGCTGTAGGAATACTAGACCCTGATGTTGTATCTCGATGTCCCATGAGTGTTTTTAAATCTGCACCCGCACAAAAAATATCGCCTGCAGCAGTCAAATTAATAACTCGAATGTCGTTGGTGTAATGTGCATAGGACAAAACATAGGCTAATTCTTGAAGTAGTATTTCATTGAGGGCATTTTTTTGTTTGGGACGATTAAGCTGAATGGTTAGGATATGATGCTGTTCTTCAATTTTCAAATAAGCAAAGTGCTGTTGCTTAAAATCTTTGATTTGTTGTTCTGTATAAATCATATTTAAATTCTTGTAGTATTAGCAAAGTAATTTAGTTAATGTCCCAGCCAATCATGTTTTCGATGGTTTCTTTTGAAGGGGGAGAAATGAGTACCGCATTTGGATTTTTGAATTGTTGTATAAAATAATCGACGGCAGGTTGCAGCCATGATTCAGCATATGGGTCCATGTAGCGGACCATCAAACTCAGTTGATATAGTTGGGTAATTTGTTCAAACAAAGGTTTTGCACTCGCTTCTCTGACGGCCTGTTCACTTTTAAAAATAATGTGTATGCCATCTTGTATTCTAGCGATTGCCTTTTCTACAATAGAACATTGTTCGGTATTAAGACTTTGGAAGTTGTGGTCCATATCTTGCATCAAAATAGTAAGTCCTTCGGATTTAGAACTCGCACGTAGCATATCCAATATCATAATGTTGCCAGCCCCTTCCCAAATAGGTAATACAAGTGCATCTCTGAGTATTTTGGGAAGTACACCATCTTCTATATAGCCTAAGCCACCCATGAGTTCCATACATTCTCTAATGACATAAACAGCTTGTTCTGCGGTTGTTTTTTTGCACATTGGGGTAAGTAGCCGAAGTAATTCAGCAGCAGTATTGTCTCCGTTTTCGGCGGCATCCAATAGTTTTATACAGTGCCATGAAAGGTAAAAGTTGGCCTGATAAATGGCCGCTACTTCCTGTAGTTTTGTACGAATGAGCGGATGACTGAGTGCTTCTTTGCCAAAAAGGATTCTATATTTTAAAAATTGATAGGATTCGATAAGTGCGCGCCGCATACTTGCCAAGGCCGCTATCGAATTGTACAAACGTGATAAATTAATCATATCCGACATGATCGAAAATCCTTGTCCCTCTTGGCCAATAAGCCTAGCTTTGACCTCTTGCATATTGCATTCTGCACTTGCCATAGAACGAACCCCTAGCTTATTTTTTAATCGGATATACCCTAAGTGATTCATTTGTCCATCGGCTTGTTTTTTTTCTACCAAGAATATACTCAGCCCTTTGGTTCCTTTAATGCTAGGATTGCTGCGCGCTAACACAAAAATAAGTTCAGCATCGGCATTGCTACAAAACCATTTTTCGCCATTTAGGAGGTAGTCTTTTTCGTTTATTTTATGCGCAGAGACAGTATTTGCACCAACATCTGAACCACCCGATTTTTCGGTCAAAAACATAGCCCCTGTATAGAAGTCTTCGAGTTTGTTGGCAGCAATATGCGGCAATAAGCGTTCGGCATCTTTCTCGGAACAATATTTGTCGATGAGGGTAGCCACTCCGTCGGTCATGCAAAGCGGACAATATAAACCACATTCACTCATGGCAAAGATAAAAGAGGCAGAAAAACTTAGTGCATTTCTTTCTTGCTTAAAACGTTGCCGCCATTGTTCATTCCATTTGACTTGGAACATCCCGGTTTCTAGGGCAATTTCTTTAAGTTGGTGGTATGCAGGATGGTATTCAATTCTTGGGTTTGGTTCTCCGTAGAAATCACGAACCATCAGTTCAGGAGGATTTCGGTCTGCTTGAAGCGATAGTTTATCCATTTTGAGCGCTGCAGCAGCACCTGTTTTTACTAAGTTTTCGTGCATGAAACTTAGACCAACTACCGAAATTTCACTCGACAAAAAATGTTGAAGTATACGATCACTATAATAAAAGTTAGTACTCTTTTGAGCTGCTTCAGTCAAAATTTTATTCATCCCTATTTTTGTTACAATATAGTTAAAATAATGAAGTAAGCTAACTATAGAGGCTGCGTTTTGTTATTAATCATAAATTTATTAGGCACGCTTTTCGCTTGTTATAATTTAGATTAAAACCTCATTTTTCAACAAATTTGTCCATTTTTTACTAAATAAACAGCTTTATGAACCGTTTCAGTTTATTCTTTTCAATATTTTTCTTAACCCTTGCCTTACTATCCTGTGGTTTCCAACAAAATACTTCCGATTCCTCCTTAATTGTTAGCACTATTGCTACACAGGATACGGGAAAGATTGATAAAATAACCAAATCTGATGCTGAATGGAAAAAGTTATTAACTCCAGAACAATTCAGAATATTGCGTGATAAAGGAACAGAACGTGCTTTTACCGGTGAATATTGGGACAACAAACTAAAAGGCATGTATCATTGTGCTGCCTGTCAATTAGCCCTTTTTGATTCGGGCACCAAATTTAGATCAGGTACAGGTTGGCCAAGTTTTTATCAAGCGGTCAACAAGCATCATGTAACAGAATACAAAGATTTTACGCACGGTATGCGCCGAGTAGAAGTAACTTGTGGTCGTTGTGACGGGCATTTAGGGCATGTATTTGACGATGGTCCTGCCCCCACGGGCTTGCGGTATTGTATCAATTCTGAATCTTTAATATTTGAACGTACGGCTAAGTAGCTTTCAATGTTCATAATTTTTTGTAATTTGGCTATCCACTAATCGAGTGCCTATGCAATATTTCAAAAGGATAGCTTATATTATTATGTTCTTACCGCTTCTTACCGCTTGCAAAAATCTAAAACAAATGTTGCCCGAAGGGCCTGCTTTTAGTTCTCAAGATCTAACCGAATGGCAAAAAGAAGCCCCACATGATGTTAATTATACCGATACTGCTTATGTAGATTTTCCGGTAGCGGCTGTTCAAGCTTGGGCAGCAACTTATGATTTAGATATTATATTGGTATCTCAACATCCCGATTGGAACATGCATGAATTTGCTCGTTTGGCGACTCCTCAGGGTCCTGTGTGGATCATGAAAGACGCAAAAGAAGGCAGCTTAGATCAGTACGTGGTAGCCGACCTAGATAATATACAAGCATGGTTGCCTGAATTACCTGTAGCACGCAAAGCTTATCCTGTTAAGGTAATCGACCATTCTTCGGCGCATCAATTGCAGCTTAGTTTTGAATATGAAAATTATTTTGGAGAAAAAATAAAGGCTACTTATAAAGGTAAATATCCCAAAACTGCCCTTAAAAAGAAAAATGGGTCCACCATGGGACATTCCAAAAGTCAGTTGTTGGTAGGTCTTGACTTGCCTTATCGAGATTTTGGAAAAAAGGCGCAAATTAGTTATGATGGCATTGATTATAAGATGCACAAAATTCTTGGATTGGTCCCTTTTCAGATGGCACTCAAGCAAACACAAGGCGGTTTGAGTAGTGGTCAGTTTAGCTATGAAAAGATAGACGGTCAGGTCCATTCTTCGCATATTAAAACAGGGGGTATAATACAACAAGTTTGGCAGTCGATGGTCCGCAAGGGGGGGGCTAGTATCGAACAAGTCAATGACTTCAGGAAAATAAGCTACGGGTTTGATTCGAATGGTGGTTTAGCATCGGCATCTGTTCAGCAATGGAACAAAACCAACAAAGGTGTATTGGTGCAGTTTTATCCAGCTTTACCAAACCTTAGCCGTCCTTTTGATGGGCGTTTTACATCTAAATTTGCGATGGATATCGGAGGCGAAAACCAGAATGCTTACGGCAAGGCTACGGCTTATTGGGAAAAGGGGGAAGCCGTCTTAGAAATTACCCCACTTCAACCTTGGTGGGTGGTTGATCGTCCGATGCAGACAAGAATTAGTTACCAAAAGGGAAAAGCGACTCTCTCTATTAAAATGATAGATAAATAGTATCAAGGAAAATTCTAAAGAAGTTTGAAAGGGCTTCTAACAAAAAAGGCAGCCGAATTGGCTGCCTTTTTTATCCAATAGATCTAACATTTAGTCAAAACGTAGGAGTTTTTTAGTAATATGTTGTTGCTTGTATCGAATGTTTATTAAATATAATCCAGCTTGCAAACGACTAGTAGGCAAAGAGATTGTTGAAGTATTTGTCAGTGTATAATGTTGTTCAAAAAGGACTTTGCCACTTAAATCACTAATGCTAATACTTGCCGCAGGTGCATCAATATTCTTAAAGCTCAAATAAGCATTACCGAAACTTGGATTTGGAAACAAATCGATATTTTGTATAGTTGCTAAAGTAGTTGTGCCCACAACGATGATATCAATAGTAGCAAATTCTGTACAGCCGTTAGCATCTGTCACTAAGACGGTATAGGTGCCGCTACTCAAGCCTGTAGCCGTAGCTGAAGTCTGTGACCCCGCCAAACTATTCCAAAGATAAGAATAACCTGCTTGTCCACCTGAGGCGGCGGCGGTAACCGAACCATTACCATTATCTGTTAAATTAACTGCAAGGGCACTTGCAGGTTGGTTCACGCTGTAGTTGTAGCTAAGCATACAACCGTAGGCATCGGTAACCGTAAGGTCGTAATTACCTGAGGTCAAATTATTAATAGAACTACCGTTCGCGCCATTACTCCATGCATAGGAATATCCAGGGACGCCTCCAGAAGTAGTGGTGACTATACTACCTGAAGCAGCACCGTTACATCCCGCATCGCTGATAGAATCAATTACGGTAAGTATACTTGGTGGGTCAAGTAAATTGAGACTAGCACTAGCTGTGCAGCCTATGCTATCAGTAATAGAGATAGAGTAGACCCCTGCCACTAAACCACTTGCCTCATTAACGGTAAGTGCACCAGCATTGGCACTCCACAAGTAAGTATATTGTCCTAGTCCTCCAGCACCTTCAGACAAGATAACGCCCGCTGAGTCCCCTAGGCAACCGACAGCATTTGTCATGGTTGCATTAAGAGAGGTGTAGGACACTTGAACAGAACTACTGATTGTATCATCTGAAGGAGTTAAATCTGACAACAAAGCTGTGTATGCCACAATATCTGCGTTGGCATTAGATGGATAAATTCCTATTGTTACTGCAACTGTGTCCGTTGAATTTGGGCCTAGATAAGCAATCGAGCCACTGTTAATGACCACACCGTTAGACTCCACAAACCAAGGAACATCTGATTCTGGATTGATCGATTTGTTGCTTATTATTAAGTCGACGGCTATCGGTGCATTACAATAACTTGCCTGCAATCCATCGATTGCATCAAGGGCAATATTAGGGGCATCTTTAACTTCAATATCATCAATTAAAATATCATTGTAAAAAGAAGTCCCTGGAGAATTTTCAGAAATAGTAAATCGAATTCTTATTGGACCTGTGATGGTTAAATTATTAATGTTATAGATAAAATTGATCCAATTATCGGTTAAATCTGTATTGATGGTGTTAATTAAATTCCAACTAGCACCGTCGTACAATTCAACCTCTAAAGTATTATTACCCACGCCATTTCCATTGTGACTGTATACCCAATAAGATAATAATGGAGAACCGAGAGGGGCAATGTCAATATTGGGACTCGTAAGGGTGCTTATTTGAGAAGGTCCATTTGGGCTCGAACCATCAATCCAGGCATAATTACTGCCGTTCCCACTGTGGTCGCCTGCATTAGCTGCAGCATAGGCGGCAGTAGTACTATAACGCCAAGACTCAGAACCACTTTCTGACCAACAATTAGGCGTGGAACTCGACGAAAAGTCTTCACTCCAAGGGGCGGGAAATGAGGCACATAAGGTGGTAAAAGAAAAAGGTGAACTTTGAATACTTGTATCGCCGGAACTTGTGCAGATTTGTTGAATATAAAAATCTATAGTAGTTCCGGAAGGCAATCCGGTTGCTGAAAATGGATTTGAAGTGGTAGCAACGAGCGTTCCACTACCCGGCGAAAAACCACTTGGGCCATATTCGAGTATGAAATTTGTTCCAGTAGTTGATGTCCAGCCTAAATCAGCGGTGGTGGTACTGATGTTGTTTGCCGATAAATTGCCAGGAGGGTCGCATCCGCCACATTGATTTGTAAAGACAAGTCCGGCTGTAGGTTGAGTAGCTACTGGCGTACCGTCGGCAAAAAGTTGCGAGCCGTTGACGGAAATTTGGTACGAAACTTCGGTGTTGAAACTTCCAATACTGTACGTAAATTCAACAACATCCAGGTTGTTTACTGAAAAGGTTTGTTGGCCAGTGGACCCGCTAGCTAAGGTATAGGTGCCAAAGAATGCACCATTAACATCTACGTTTAGCGCGCAGCCGTTCCATCCGTCACCAAAAGAATCTTGCATGTCGATAACATAGGTGCATTGAGCAGTTAGGTGCATACTGATCATAGAAAAAAATAAAATAGAAAAAAATGATTTCATGTTTATTTGGTTGGAGTGATACGAAATGATAAAATCTTGTTGTGATCTTATTCTTTAATAAGATTAAATTTGGTATTCATATAAATATAACATAAAATATTTCCCATTGCGATAATTTTTCTACTTTTTTTGGCTTTTAACAGTTATGATTGCCAAATCAAATGTGCTTTCTTTTAATATTGTACTAATTGTTTAATATTTAGATTGATTTTTTACATAAAAAAAAGCCTGTCTAATATTGGTTAGACAGGCTTTTACGGCTAAATTGTAGCCCTAGTCCAATCGGATTAGTTTTTTACTGAAGACCTGATTGTTTAGTTCAAAATTTACAATGTACATACCTGCAGACAAGTTTTCTGTAGCAAGTACAACGGTCGATGAAGCGGATAAGGAGTAAACATTTTTATTGATTTCTTTACCACTTAAATCAGTAATTTGTAGAACTATTTTATCAATATTAGGCGCATTTACTTGAAGGAATGTCTGCCCTGCGGTAGGGTTAGGGTACAACTGAATAGCGTTGAACAAATCAAGCTTTTGAATCTCCGTAACAATAATATCAAGACTTGCAAATGCTGTACAACCATTAGCATCTGTTACTAAAACCGTGTAGGTGCCACTACTTAGGCCCGTTGCTGTACTTGAAGTTTGTGACCCAGCTAAACTGTTCCAAAGATAGCTGTAACCACTTTGTCCGCCAGTGGCCGCCGCTGTGATTGAACCGTTACCATTATCTGTCAAGTTAAGACTTAATGAGGCTGTAGGTTCTGTTATATTGTAACTGTTGATAAGCATACAGCCGTAGGCATCCGTGATCGTTAATGTATAATTACCTGCTGCTATATTATTGTTTATATTACTGTTTGTTCCGTTAGACCAAGCATAGTTGTAGCCGGCAACGCCTCCGTTAGCGAAGGCAGAAATAGTAGCAGAATTTTCACCATAACAGGCCACGTTTACTGTCGAATCAACTACACTAAGTGCAGTAGGAGGGTCTAATAATACCAGGGTCCCAACAGCGGTACAGCCGGTTGTATCGGTGGCTGATACTGAATAGGTATTCGCCGAAAGTCCAGTCACTTGGTTAAGCGTTTGATTAGATGCATTGTTGCCCCATAAATAGCTGTATTGTCCAAGACCGCCCGAACCTTCTGCAAGGATAACTCCTGAAGAATCACCCAAACAGCCTACGGCAGCAGTCATAGTTGCATTAAGTGCGGTGTAAGATACCTGAATAGAGGTGCTTATAGTATCGTCAGAGCTGGTAAAATCGGTAGCTAAGGAAGTATAAGCAATTATATCCGCATTAGGGTTAGATGGGTAAATGCCTATAACGACCGGAACGGTGTCGGTACTATTAGGCCCGATCGAATTAATAGATCCACTATTGATGATGCTGCCATTTGATTCGATAAACCAAGGGACATCATTTTCTACATTAGAGGAATTGTTGCTGACAATTAAATTGACGGCAATAGGTGCATTGCAATAGCTTGATTGTAAGCCATCAATAGCATCTAACGAAACATTAGGAGCATCTTTTATTTCGATGTCATCAATAGCCATATCGCCGGTAAAACTAGTACCCCTTGTGGCTCTGAAACGTACTTTTAAACTTGATACAGACGCATAAGCACTGAGGTTAACGACACGTTGTCGCCAAGCATCAGCATTAGAAGTTTGTTGTTGACCAATAATTGCATCAACAGCGTTTATCCAGGAGCTACCATCAAAAATGTCAATTTCTAATTTGTCGGTAGTCGCACCGTACATATGGTAATAAAAAGATAATATTGGAGTAGTTAAGGGCGTGAGATCGAGGATAGGTGATATTAAATCAGCAATATTTCCGGTGGTGCCGCTCGATGCTTCTGTATAAAAATAGTTAGAACCGCTATAAGCCGAACTTGGTCCGGTACCGGAAGAACCTGTACCATTGTTGTCGGTGTACCAACTATAAGTGCCGCTTGTCTCTGTCCAACAATTTTGATCAATCGTGTTGCCAATTGGCATCGATTCTATATCTTCAATCCAAGGGGCTGTAATGGTCGCGCAGGCTGTTGTGAAATTGAGCGGGCCTATCCAAGGTGATCGATCTGAGTTGCTTGTAAAGGTACCTAGTGGAAACGGACTAGTACAAGCACTGTTGGTTGCAGCACCTTCTAATTGATTGATACCGCTAAAGGTCCAGTTTGTTGTAGCAAAGACGCCATTATTGTTGGTTTGGCCGATGTTTCTAAGTGCCCAGCCATCCAAGTATTCCCAAGCTTGTCCGGTACCATCTTGATTGACATCTCCAAAAACATCGATAACGGTATTTTCGTAAAAGAGTTCAACAGCATCATCCCCATTTATCAACATTGAATTGTCGGTATAATCGGGTGCAAAACCAAAGAAAGCTGTAAATTGAGTGGCTTCATTTGAAATATAAAGGTAGCTGCCGGCAGTAACCGATACAGCTGGAAAACTAAATTCAGGGCTATTGGTTGTACCGCTTCCATTGTTCGCAGAACTCAAACCATAAACACTCAAATCTGCAATATCGTCTACAATATACAATTCAACACCTTTAGGGGTGCCGCCCGAGTTTGGACCATCATAAACACCCGAGATAATAATAGGGTGTCCACTACAAAGGGAACGAACATAATAGCTGTAATCGGTATTAGGGTTTAATCCATTAAGATTGAAAGGGGTATTAGAGGTGGCTAATGTGGTATTTCCAGTTCCTAGTGTAAATCCTAACAAATCATATTCTACTTCCCACAAGCTTGCGATTCCTGATTCTACCCAGCTTAAATCTGCACTAGTAGAAAGCACGTTGTTGGCGTTCAGGCTATTGGCTTGCGGACAGGTGGGGGCCGTACCAACGGTAACATTATCAATCGCCATATCTGATGTAAACGAAGTACCTGTAATAGCAACAAATCGAATTTTGACCGAATCAGTATTTCCATAAGCCCCTAACGCTACCACTTGTTGTTGCCAGGCATTGAGGTTATCGGTAAAGGGGGCTAAAACTTGTGTCCAAACCCCATTTGCTCCTGTTTTTGCCTCGAGGGCCAGGGTACCCATTGTGGCACCTTGCATGTGGTACCAAAAATCTATTTGAGGGATTGCCAAGCTTGTAAAGTCAAAATAAGGTGTTTCCAAATAGGCCAAATCATTGGCACAGCCTGAGGTTTCGGTATACATGTAGCGTCCAGATGAAGAACCAGGTGCTTGATCTATACTCGGACCTGTCCCTGTAGAACCAGTTCCTCCGGCATCTGCGGTCCAATCTATATCATCAGACAATCCATTGCTCCAGCCAGGTTCTTGCATTAGATAGGTGGCACCACAGGAAGTGCTTCCTTGATTTTCATTTTCAAAGGCATAGTTGTAAGGAAAGGAGTTGATCAGTTGTGCATAAAGACTACTGCAAAATAAAAAGCTACTGGCTAATAAAAAACTTTGTTTAATTAGATTCATGATCGAAAATATTTGATTTTACTAGTTTAAAGAGTGTTTCAGAGTTTCTTAATAATATCTCTGAATGGTGTTGTATGGATGGATAAACGTTTTAGAGGGCAAAAAATTAGTTCTGTAAAAATCTATAAAAAAAGTAGGAATAATTTTGGAGTATTATTGATAGTTGACTTTAGTTATGTTGGCTTAAATATAGCACCTAAATGCAAAAAAAATAAATATGGGCCATTAAAATAGAAACATCTTTCTGAAGAGCTACTAATTTAACATTTGAGCTAGCTTAAGTCCCTGAAAAGACCTTTAAAAATGAATTTTTTTTTGTTAGTTCTTATTGGACTTTTTTGATAGTTCAATTAAGTAAATAAGTTTGTATAAGTCAAACAATCCTAAAAAGATGGGTTGGCTTAAGCAATGCTTTTTTAGTTGCTTTTTAAAAAAATAAGCGAATAAGAGAACAAAAGGGGTTAATTTCAAGCGGTTGATTTTTTCGTAAAACCCTAACAAACGGACGGTCTTAGTTAAGTTGTATTGCTTCGACAACTGAAATAGATTTTCTATGGCCTGTTCCGATTTTTTGATAAAATGCGCTGCATCTTCTATCCCTATATGCTCTAGAGGATTATCGAGGTGTACAATAGTTACTGATTTTTGCTGTAGTGCTAGACCAAAAATAGTATCCTCATGTCCATAATGTCTTAACCCTTCGTCAAATTTTATCTTCTCAAAGAGAACTTTGGGAATCAAAAAATTATTTGTCATGAAGGATTGATAAGGATTCAGTTTTCTGAAAGCAGCTTTTTGAGATTCTCTTTTGCTACCATAGTACCAATGAAAATATAAATTTTTTTCGATAGGGGCTGATGCTTGGTAACAACGCCCACCGTACAATAATGCCGTAGGTGAGAGTTGATCTTGATAGCGCTTGAGGTAGTTATTATCTAGGGGGGCAGAGTCGCCGTCCATAAATAACAAATAGGGGAAATGGGCTTCAGAGGCTAAAAAATTACGAATGGCAGCACGACCAATATTTTTATCTAATTCAATCAATCGAACCGCAGACAGTCCGGCTACTGTTTGGTTGATAGCCTTGAAATCTTCAGAGGAGGCATCGTCTACGCAGATGATTTCAAAATCAACCGTTAACAAGTTTCCTTGATGATGTAGTTTTTCTACCAGTAGTCTGACATCGAAGTTATAAATTGGAATTAATATAGAAATCATAATTAAACGATTAATTATAGCGATAAGCCTTTGTTTTGAGCAATTGAAGCCATCGATTTTTCTTTGATTTTACTTTCAATCCATACGACAAGATCAAAATTAGGAAGAAAGTTTTGCTCAAACTTTTTGCTTCGAATTGCTTGCAATTCTTGCTTGAGGGTTTGGAAAGACTGCATGATTTGATGGTTGTTTTGAATACGCAGGTATTTTTTTAGATATTTCAAAATTATTTTTTCACTAGAATACAACAGCTTGCGTTTGTACATCATACGATAGGTGTTTAATAATAAAGATTCTAGTAATTGATAATTGCCTAATTCAAAATGCGTCAATAAATTGACAATCATTGCCCCCGAATAGATGTATTGATGTTGTTTTAATACTTTGTTTGAAAATACAGCTACCAAACAATTATTAGCTTCTTTTGCCTGATGGTTGCTCAAAAAAATAAAGGTATTAGTGTAATCAATCACTAGGCGTCTGAAGTCGTCTACTTTGGGATATATAAATTCAATTTCATGTCGATTGACCTGGTAATAATCTAGGGCTTTTTTGTATTGATAAGAACGCAAATAGAAGTCGAGTTTAAACTCTATAATACGTTCTTTAACGTTGATGGCTAGGTGGTCGTTATTTTTGACATGGGGATGGACCAACAAATCGATGAGTTTTTGGCAGCTAACTCCTGCCTTTGCAAAATGAAGCGCTTCCAATTGCAAAAACATTAAATTATTCAGGTTAGAAATATATTCTTCTATCCGGCTTTTAGGAATTGATGGAAGGGCCTCTATTTCGAGGACAAACTCTTCCCAATATTCAGAGGCTTTGGCAAAATTACCTTCATATCTACAAATAAAACCATTCAAAAACCAAAACATATCTTTAGCATTCTTCGATTTAGCAAGTTCAAAATTTGTTAGTAAAGGATGTTCTTTAAGTTTCTTTAATTGTAAAACATCGGCTTCAGAACGCATACTTTGGTGCTTGTGCGTCATGAATAAGGTTTTGAGTTGTAGGAATTGATAGGTGATTTCAGTTTTGTAGTTTTGCAGGAGGGCTTGTTCTTCTTCAAGGTTTTTATCCAAATATTGTTTAATTTTAGAAAGGTTTCGCTGTTTCATAATTGAATTAGCTCGATTAGAATATGCCCCCAATATTTGAGGGAACTTTTCAGCTTTAGAGGCAAGTTGAATGGCTTTGTCATTGAGCGCATCTGCTTGTTTGAACAAACCTTTCTTTTGCAATAATTTGGCTTGGTATATTAACTGATTAATTTTTTCTTGTTCTGAATTTTTGAGGTGGTACAAATACAAACCCTTTAAAATTAGATTGTAAAGTCTATTTTTGGAAACATGAAAGTTTTTGGCTGGAATTCTATCTTTAAATTCAGCCCTTATTTTATCCTCGTTGTAAATTTTTTGTTTGTCAAAAGCATTAAAAAGTGCTAACTGATTTTCGGTCCCTTTGCTTGTGAAGGCTTTGGCAACCAGTTTTATATACCGCTTTTCCGACTGGTTGAGGGATGAAATTAATTGAAATAAATCATCTGAAAATTTCATGCTAAATAAGTAAGGAGGAAGTTTTGATACAAGAAACGTACACATTTATGTCACGACTACACAATATTAATAAAAAAAAAGCACAGTATTACTATACAATGCTTTTTTTGAATTGAACGGACTTTGCTGTATCTAGACGAAAATAATTGATTGATCAATTGCTATTGTCCTAGTCAATGATCAAATGCTTTTGAATGAATTGAGCTTTGTCGGATTGAATGTGTAGATAATAAAGCCCCGGCAAAGGATCCTTTAGTTCGACTAAATACTTGTTTTTGCCAGTCGTAGAAACCTGTTTTCGGTATATTAATTGGCCAATTTGATTGCGAATACTTAGCAAAGCATTTGTTGTTTCATAAGATATTTGAACATAGAAAACGCCCTTACTAGGATTTGGGAAACTTATAGTTTTAGCTTCAAAAACCGAGCTTATACTAGTCCAATTAACCGTTATACTATCCACTTGAGAACAATTATTTGAATCACTAACAGTTACATAATAGGTGCTGTTGTTAAACAAACCGCTTGCCGTACTACTTGTTTGATTGTTGGCATTAGCATCCCATAAATAACTGTAATTGCCATTAGCTCCACTTGCTTGAACAGTAGCTGTACCGTTTCCGTTATCCAAGATTTGAACAGAAAGGGCTGTCGGTTCGCTTACGGCAAAACTGTCATTAAGGAGGCAACCTATGCTATCTTGTATTAGAATGGGATAAATGCCGGCTTGTAGACCATTTATTTGTGCTCCGGATGCACCATAGTCCCACCAATAACTGTAAGGAGGGTTACCTCCTGTCAGGTTCAATTGTATAGCACCACTTGAATCGTTGTAACATTGTAAATCCGTAATTGAATCTTGTATCGAAAGTATAAATTGTGGAATTAAACTAATACTAGCCGTATCTGCACAAGCTACAGAATCTGTTACAATGAGGGTGTACAGTCCCTCAGAAAGACCTGATAATGTGTCTATTTGAACATTATTATTTTGATTTAACCATTGATAATTATAAAAAGCTACACCTTGAGAACCCAATCCTAAAATGACGGCAGATGAATCATTGCTACAAATTAGGGAATCGAGCAACGTGATATTCGCTTGAGTATAACTGTGAATAAGCGGGTGCAAAATAGAATCGTTGCTAAGGTTAGGGTCTTCTGTATTTTGTAAAAAGACGTCAAGGATAGCAAAGCCGGTATCCGCTTGAATAAAACTAAGGGAGAGGGTATCGATTGTCCAAGCTTCCAAATAAGCTAGGGTATCTTGAAGTAGCGTATCGTTATTGTATCGAAGTATATAGGGTATGTTTTGGGCATTCGAAGGGCTTAAGTTTTTGATTAAAATTCGACTACCATCAAAAGAACTACGACACAATATCGTATCTAATTCTAGTAATTCTAGACCTATGTCGGCAGGAGGGGCCTCTTCTATACTCAATTGGTCAAGGGCTATATCACCCAAGTCGCCGCCTACCGAAACAGCTCTAAATCTAAGTTCGAACAATTGCGGCACGCTGTCTAAATAAATTGTTTTTTGAAGCCAACTGTCTAGGTCAGACCCTTGTTGAGAGCCGCTAATACTATCTAAAATAATCCAATTGCCTTGTTCGTAATATTCTAGGTATAATTGCCCAATATCGGAACCATACAAAAAATACTGGTACTGCACGGTTGGCTGAAATAGACTGTCTAAATTAATTAAAGGCCAATACAAGTAGGCGGTTTGCCCGGCTTGACTGTTGGAGGATTCTATATAAAAATAACGCTGACCACTAGATGCTTGAGCAGGGCCTGTATTTGGGGTGGGCGTACTGCCACTATCTATTACATTCCAATAATATTCGGCTTCGTTGGTCGCTTTCCAACAGGAAGAAAAATCAAAATTTTGACTGCTGTTGTGCAGTTCAATGCTGTCTATCCAAGGAGCCATTTGAGGGCTACATCTTGTTTTAAAACTAAAAGGACCTATCCAAGTACTTTGATGAACACTATCACAAACCGACCGCAGGTATATATCGTAAAATCGATCGGCTGCAAGGCTGTCCAAGTTCAGGGTGTTTAGTGATGTTAGGGTATCGTTGCCAGTGCCTACAAAAAAACCTTGAGGCCCGTATTCTATCTGCCAAAGGGCTGATTGATTTTGGTCGTCCCAGTAAAATTGGAGCGATTGATGATTGCTATAAATGAGTTCAGGGGGGCTAGGGTCAAAGCAGGAAATGTTATCGATGGATATATCATCTATGGCGATATCTCCCAGTGCTGTTCCGGCAGAAACTGCACGGAATCGAAGTTCTATTTGGGATTGGTCATTAGGTATTGGCCCCTGTCGCTTGCGCCACTTGTCAATTTGAACAGTTTGTTGCTGCCCAATTAAGCTATCGATAATCAACCATTGCGTACTGTCTTTTTGTTCGAGGTAGAGCTGCCCAATTTGACTACCGTACATGTGGAAATAAAACTGAAAAGCAGGGTCGCTTAGCCCAGAAATATCAATCATTGGAAAATATAAATAGGTTTCATCTGCTATCTGACCATTAGAAGCTTCGGTGTAAAAGTAATTAGAACCACTGTAAGGCACCAAAGGGCCGGTGTTGTTCGTTGGGGTAGAACCGCCTCCGTCTATATTCCAATTGTAAGCTAAAGTAGTAGAGGAATTATTTTGGGTGGTCCAACAATTTGAATTTATAAAAGCAATAGTTTGATTGTGCGATTCAATATTTTCAAACCAGGGAGCAAAAAAAGCACTACATTTGGTTCTGAACTCGAAAGGACCGACCCAGTTGCTAGAGTCTGTATTGTTGCAAAATGACCGTACATAAAACTCATAGTCGTTGTCCGATTGAAGGTTACTTAGAATCCCAATAGAATTGTTAAGAATTGTATCCCAAGCACTACCTGGAGCAAATCCGGAGGGCCCCCAAGATAGTTCCCATTGTAATGCAGTCCCTATTTCCGTCCAGTTGATTTGAGCGGATGTATCGGTTAGGTTGGTTAAGGTTACATTTTGTGGTTCATAACAATTAAGCTCAATAAATTGAATATCGTCTAGGGCTATATCACCCTGGAATACACCCTTAGATTGGGCCCTGAACCTTATTTTTGTAAATCCACTAAAAGCACTAAGGTTAATTTGTTTTTTATGCCACGCATCCAAAGAAGAATTTTGTTGTTGTCCATTTATGCTATCAACGTTTATCCATTGTTGGTTCGATAGCACATCAACAAATAAATCACCCATTTTGACACCATACATATGATAATAAAATTCTAAAGCAGGATTTAGGCTGTTATTTAAGTCTATGTAAGGACTAATAAGCAGGGTTTGGTCTCCAGGATTGCCTCCACTTGCTTCAACATAAAAATAGTTATTACCACTATAGGCAACACTTGGTCCTGTGCCACTCGATGGTGTCGAACCACTGCCGTCGATATTCCAGTCGTAATTTCCGCTGCTTATTTGTTGCCAACACAAAGAAGTGTCAAGGTTTTGATTGGGCATATGCAATTCAACATTTTCCAAAAAGGGTAAATTGATGGCCGTGCAAGCAGTACTAAACAGTAGTGGCCCTATCCAGGTACTACTATCCCCCGATAGACATAGCGAACGAATATAAAAAGAATAATCGGTGGCGGGATTCAAGCTATCCAAAACAAAAGGGGCCGTCCCGACCACCGTATCATTACCATTGCCTAGGCTAAATCCTTGAGGTCCCCATTCGATGAGCCAATTAGTAGTGGTGCCATTTGATGTCCAATCGAGTTGAATGGTAGAAGGACTAAGGTCAGTAGCGGTAAAATTAATCGGAGCCACACAATTTGAATTATAAACCTGAACGTTGTCTATAAGCCAATAGCGCGCCCAACTATTGTTGTCATTGTACCGAAAACGAATTTGCATTTGTGCATTTTTGTAAGCACTTATGTCAATGTGTTGTTGGTCAGGATTGTTAAAGGCGCCTACAGAATTAGCTGTTTGACTTAGCAAGATTTGCCATTGACTCCCATCATAGACTTCTACCAACGCTGAATCAACAAAAGAAAACCGATAATATTGTTCAAAATCAAGAAATAAGCTGCTTGCCGCACTCGCATCAAACACAGGACTAATTAGGGTCTCGATAAGGTGTGTCCCGTTGCCATTCGCATCACTGTTGACCAAGGCACAAGCACTTCCATTTAGATTATTGCCCGCAACAGTTCCCGAAACCCAGCTATCACCTGTAGATTGGCCGCCATCAATAATTGTCCAGGCAGGCGGTATTAAACTATCAAAATTTTCTTGAACATAAATTTGAGCATAAAGTGCAGAAAAGGGCATCCACACGACGACTAACAAAAATAGGGATTTCATTATTGGTATTTTTTGGGATTGCATAAATGATGGGTTCTATCAATTTAGCATTTTTAAATTAACTAAAATATGTGATAGGATAAAACAACTTGGCCTTATTTATTTTCTTTTGCTTGGCCAAAAGTTGTTTTTGTTTCTTTATTTGGGCGGTAAATTCCTTCAAATATTAGGCTGCATTAATACCTGTTCGATGCTGCTATATGAAGTTTTATTAATTCTTGACATAGCTAAAAATTTTATTCTTTGCACCTTAAATTTTTTAGTGTAAAAAAGCTAAATAATAGTTTGCAGAACTTATATTTACAACCAAAATTATGTTTTTGTATGATGATATCCTCTTTTGAAAAGCCCTTTAAAGATGCTGAAATTCGATTGTTGCGTGGGTCTGTTCTTTTGTTATTCTTAGGACGTGCATGGCAGGGTGTTTTTTGGGATTTACCCTTGCGGACTTTTTTTTGGGACCAACAGTTGATGCAAACGTTTGTTCTTTGGCTGACACAGGATACTTGGCAACAATATGTCACGAACCAATCGCTCAATATTGATCGTTTGATTAACAGCTTAGGGTTTAGTCTTGGCTGTTTTTGGGCATTTTGTGCCGTTCTTACCGCATACATTCGTCAAGGCTATCGGTGGCTTGGTTTTTGTCTTCGATTAGGGGCATTGAGTTTGTTCCTGTTGGCACTTTTGTATTTTAAAGATAAATTTTATGCCACGGGCCAATTGTTTGAATATGCCGCACAAATATCTGCCCCTCTTTTGTTGATACATATGCTTAGCGGGGCTAGCAATACCCCTAGTTTCCGCTTGGTGATAAGGGGCATAATTGCAACAACTTTTGTGTGTCATGGTTTGTATGCAATTGCTTATTATCCTGTGCCTGGCACGTGGTTGCAATGGTGTATGCGTATTCTAGGTTTTGAATCAGACGAAGCAGCATTGTATTTCTTGTGGGTAATGGGCTGTTTGGATTTCTTAGCAGCAATAGGCTTGTTTTTTAATCGAACGATTCGCTACTCCTTAATATATTGTATTGTTTGGGGCTTCGCGACTGCCTTGGCTAGAATTGTCGGAAATTTTTATTGGGACACTGCTTGGCTATCACTGCATCAGCATGCCTACGAAACTTCTTACCGTCTAATTCACGGAAGTTTACCCTTGCTTTTGTGGTGGTTAAGCAGTAAATCTAAGGCCTAGTAGCTCTAAAATAATTTATCTTTGTTCCATTTTTTGGGACTATAAAAAATATTTATGAAACCAATACTCCTAATACCCGGATTGGGAACCGATAGAAGGATTTTCGAGCAATTAATTCCTTTGTTGAATAGTAATGATGTGCGCTGCATCGAATATCATGACCCTGAAAATGTTCAGTGTTCTATCAAAGAATATGCTCAACAAGTGGTCGCTAAACTTCCTGAAGGCACAACGAATCCTGTCTTGATAGGGATGTCTTTAGGAGGAACTGTGGCGACAGAGTTGTCTTTTTTGATTCCGTATCAAAAACTGGTTTTAGTTTCTACTTTTAAGCATCGTTCTGAATGTCCTTTTTTATTCAAATTAGCCAGAATTCTACCCATTTACAGGTGGGTTCCAGCCATATTTATACGGACTACAGTGCCCTTTTTTGCTCGATTATTGGGGATTTGTACCCAAGAATCAGCCAAACAGCTCAAACAAATGCTTCAGGCTAAAAGTGCCCGGCATTTTGCATGGGGTCGCCGAGCAATTGTAGAATGGGACAATGTTAAAATGCCTCAGAATTATATACATATTAATGGCAGTAAGGATCATATATTTGGCAAATCTAACCTTTTTGCCACACATGTAATAAAAGGAGGTACGCATAATATGGTCGTTGATCGAGCACAAGAAATTGCTAGTATTATAAATAGAGAAGTTTTGGATTGATTTTGCCAAAAAAAGCGTATATTTGGCATTCAAAAATTAAAATCAATCAACCAATCAATCAACCTACCGTTATGTTAAATTTAGTATTATTCGGCCCTCCGGGCAGTGGCAAAGGAACACAAGCAGCCAAATTGGTCAAGCGATACAACTTAGTTCATATTTCTACCGGCGATTTATTCCGTCGTGAAAAAAAACTAAATAGTCCTATTTGGCAAGAGGTACAGTCCTACATAGACAAAGGGGCCTTAGCACCCGACTCAATTACCTTTCGACTACTAAAAGCAGAAATGGATAAGACGCCTGACGCCGTTGGCTACATTCTTGATGGTTTTCCAAGAAATGTCAACCAAGCAAGTTCATTAGATCGCTTTTTGAAGGAAGAGGGAACGGAAGTTTCATTGCTCGTAGAATTAATCGTACCCGATCAGGAAATTATCAGTCGTATTACAGGTAGAGGTAAAATAGAAGGCAGAAAAGATGACCAAGACCCTGCGATTGTTCAAAACCGTATCGACGTTTATAAATCACAAACAGCCCCTGTAGCTGACCACTATGATTTGGCTTCCAAAACTAAGCGAATTGATGGACTAGGTAGTATAGAGGAAATCTTTCAACGTATTTGCACTGTACTCGATACAGTAGCCGTCTAATCTGTCGCTTTTATGCAAACATAAGCCCTATTTTTTGTTTGTTTTTGATATATCCAATATGATTGTAATTGGCTTTTTTTTATGGACTTCAGTACTTTGTTTACTGCATTCTTATTTGTTTTATCCGCTTCTACTAAAGTGGCTAACTAAAAATAAGCCTAATAATTCTTTGGTCTACAACAAGCAAGAAACCTTGCCCTCTGTCGTTTTTTTGATGTCCTTATACAACGAAGAAAAAGTCATTGTACAAAAACTAAACAGCCTGCTAGCAAGTGATTATCCTAGGGATAAATTATCTGTTTATATTGGTTCTGATTGCTCTGAGGACCAAACTAACACACTTGTAGAAGCTTTTATAGCCGAACATGCTTGGATGCACTTTTTTCCTTATCAAACGCGCAGTGGCAAACCCGGTGTTATTAATCGCCTGGTGCGTTCTGCAACAGAAAATAGCAGTTCTAAAGGAGAAGAACCTATCTTGATTATTTCGGATGCCAATGTAATGCTTGCTCCAAATACAATTTTTGAATTGGTCAAACATTTCAAAAATAAAGCTATTGGCTTAGTTGATTCAAATATTCAGAATCCTCACCAAAAACACACTGATGCGATAGGAATTGCCCAATCAGAAACATCTTATATTTCTCGGGAGGTATTTATTAAGCACATGGAGGGTATCGCTTGGGGGCGAACAATGGGCCCCTTAGGCGGTTGTTATGCCTTGCGTGCCGCTATGTTTGAAGCTGTTCCACCTGGTTTTTTGGTCGATGACTTTTATATAGCAATGAAAGTATTCGAAAAAGGAGGGCTAGCTATTAATGAATTAGAAGCACTCTGTTATGAATCTTCACCACAAGAAATACAGGAAGAGTTTAGAAGAAAAACTAGAATTTCTGCCGGCAATTTTGCCAATTTAGCCATGTTCAAACATTTGCTTTGGCCGCCTAACAGTAGTTTGTCTTTCGCTTTTTTGTCGCACAAAGTTTTGAGGTGGTATGGTCCTTTTTTTATATTAATATCGTACCTTTGCACCTTGCTGCTAGCCCTTGTTTACGATAATACCTTTTATCAGGTATTGGGGCTACTCCAAACCTTTGCGTTGTTTGGAATTCCACTTTTAGACTGGTTTTTCCAACAATTAAATTTAAATGTTGTTTTACTTAGATACATAACCTATTTCAATGCTATGAATTTAGCTTTGTTTAATGGATTTTTCAAATACTTAAAAGGAGTTCAAAATGGAATCTGGCAACCCACAAAAAGAGACATCTAGTCGCAAACTTGATACGATAGAATCAGCTCTTGAGGATATAAAAGCGGGCAAAATCATTATTGTAGTAGATGATGAGGATAGAGAAAATGAAGGTGATTTTATTTGTGCGGCCGAGCTTATTACGCCTACACAAGTTAACTTTATGGCGACACATGGTCGTGGTTTAATCTGTACGCCACTCACTGCGCAACGTTGCGACGAACTCGAACTCCGTCCGATGCAGCAACAAAATACGGCAGTACACGAGACAGCCTTTACGATTTCCATTGACCTGTTGGGTTATGGATGTTCCACAGGCATTTCGGCTTATGACCGTGCAACGGGTATTCAAAAATTAACGGACCCTACCGCAAAGTCAAGTGACTATGCAAGGCCAGGTCATATTTTTCCGTTGATCGCCAAGGATGGTGGGGTTTTGAGAAGAGCAGGACATACTGAGGCTGCAGTTGATTTGGCGCGTTTGGCTGGTCTAAAACCCGCCGGAGTTCTTGTAGAAATTTTAAATGAGGATGGATCGATGGCTCGTCTACCTGATTTATTCGAAATTGCTGATAAGCATCAACTTAAAATTATTTCGATTGAGGATTTGATCAAATATCGTCTGCACAAAGAAACACTTATCGAAGAAGTTATAAGGGTGGATATGCCTACCGAATATGGTACCTTTAAAATGATTGCTTTTGAAGATAAAACATCTGGAAAAAGTCTTTTTGCCCTCACTAAAGGCAGCTGGAAACAAGACGAACCCGTACTAGTACGCGTACATTCTTCTTGTGTAACAGGAGACATTCTCGGTTCGCTACGTTGTGATTGCGGTCCTCAACTACACGCAGCAATGCGTCAGGTAAACGAGGAAGGTAAAGGGGTTGTATTGTATATTCAACAAGAGGGAAGAGGGATTGGTTTGATGAACAAATTGAAAGCTTACAAATTGCAAGAAGAAGGATTAGATACAGTGGAAGCCAATCATAAGCTTGGGTTTAAGGCCGATCAGAGAGACTATGGTATTGGGGCACAGGTTTTACGTAAATTAGAGGTTAGTAAATTGAAATTAATGACTAATAACCCTAAGAAACGCATTGGCTTAATAGGTTATGGACTAGAAATAGTGGATAATGTACCCCTAGAAATTGAAGCGAACCCACACAACGAAAATTACTTGAAAACCAAACGAGATAAATTAGGACATAACCTATTTCAATCAGGTTTAAAATAAAAAAAAGACTGCTTTTGAGCAGTCTTTTTTTTGAACCATATTCAGGTAGCTTTGTTATATAGGTACATTTAAATCAATCTTAATATGGCTACGCATCGTTTGCACAACAAACAAATTATTCCAGTTAGTTTAGAGGAAACATGGGATTTTTTTTCGAACCCAAGTAATCTGAAACACATAACTCCTGCACATATGGACTTTAAAGTGCTTTCAGAGGCTACTCCTAAGGTATATCCAGGACAAATTATTGAATATACAGTTAAGCCCTTATTGCGGATCCCGCTTTATTGGATGACAGAAATAACGCAAGTAGAACATCAGGCTTATTTTATAGATGAACAACGCTTTGGGCCTTATGCATTCTGGCATCATCAACATTTTTTTAAGTCTACTCCAACCGGGACTTCGATAGAGGATATTGTCCATTATCGCTTGCCACTTGGGTTTCTTGGAGACATTGCACACCGACTATTCGTACGTAAGCAACTCGAACAAATTTTCAGCTTTCGCGCAGCGTTTATCCAAAAAAAATGGCCGGTTCAAACATCAGTCGTTTAATGCTTCTAAGGCTTCTTCTGCTTTTTCCCATTTGTCCATTTGTACGGCCAATTTTTGTTTAATTTCTCCATGTTTGAGCAGGGCTGTATCGTATTCTTGGCTGCCATATTGAGAACTATCAGCAATGGTATCTTCGTATTCTTTCAAAGAGTCTTCCAGACGATTAATTTTGCGTTCAGCATTCTGAATATCTTTGCGTAATTGCCTCGTTTTTTGTTGTAGTTCTTTGGGACTGTAAACAGGTTTTACTTTGGCAGTTTTGGTTTCTTTATCTTCTAGCTCATTCTTGCCTTTTTTGCCTAAACTAACCTCTCTAAACGTATCCAAAGCACGTTTGTCTAAAAAGTATTTAACATCACCAAGGTAGGTCTTGAGTTTTTGTTGGTTAAACTCAATTACTTTATCGGTCAAACCTTCTAAAAAATCACGGTCGTGTGATACAATAATCAGGGTGCCATCGTAGCGCATAATAGCCTCTTTGAGGACTTCCTTTGAACGGATATCAAGGTGATTGGTTGGCTCATCCAAAACCAATAAATTTATAGGGCGTAGCATCATACAAGCCATAGCCAAGCGTGCGCGTTCGCCACCCGACAAAACAAATACTTTTTTATCGACGTCTTCGCCCGAAAATAAAAAAGAACCAAGTATAGAACGCAATCTGGTGCGCATGTTTTCTGGTGAAACTTGTTCGATTGTCTCCAAAACAGTTAGTTTTGGATCGAGTGTTTCTGCCTGATTCTGAGCATAATAACCTACTTCAACGTTGTAGCCTAATTGAGCAGTTCCTGTTGCTTCAATGTGGCCTAATATTATCTTGGATAAGGTAGATTTTCCTTCGCCATTTTTACCAACAAAGGCTAAACGTTCGCCTCGAATGATTTGTAGGTTTACATCTGTTAATACCTTAAGCTCGCCATAACTCTTACTCAACCCCTTTACTTCAAC
>CAJQQM010000006.1 GCA_905480485.1 uncultured Aureispira sp. | reverse complement strand
TTTTGTATCGCTAGGTTTGGTTTTTTCTACAAATTCCAGGGCAATTTTCAAATATCGTTCCCCCTCTTCTAGTAGAGGTTTTACTTTTGCAAACTTTACTAGGTCACTGGTTTGAAGCAAATCCTGAAGTTCTGTTTTGAGTGCTTGTTCTATTGTTTTAGAACGCAGCGATTCAATGATTTCGTCGGTTGTAGTTTCGACCGCTAAAATAGCTAATTCCCCCTGCAAATACCTACGCATAATGGTGCTAAGTTCGATGTAGAAGCTTTTTAGGGGCATGTGCAACCAAGCTTCAGATGCTTGCAGTTCTTTTAGCTGATTTAAGGCAGTAATGTAGGCAGGAACAAGAACACTATTTTCTGGCTTTTGTTCTACAGGTTTTCGGTTTTTGTACCACCACCATACAGCCAAAAGGAATAAAGCTATAAAGGCTAAGGCTGTTAGTATTTCTCGCCAGTAGCTGTATTCGATATCCATGGGCTTTTTGATGTCGTAGTAGCGATTTGTGGAGTCGATTTTTATCGTTTTAAAAGCCAAATACATAGGATAGGCATAGATCGAATCGATCAAGTTTCCTCGTTGAAAAACAAGGGCGACTGAATCAATTTTATAAACACCGGTATCAAATGCAGTTAAACTAAATCCCTGACGATAGACAAAACTTCCTGACTCTTCAAGGGTATCTTTTGGGCTTTGTGCTAGCACTTCGAGTCCTTGCCAATTGTCGGTTATTTGAGGCCAATCAATCGTAGTAGATTTATCGGCTTTAATGAGCAAAAGTACATTGATTCTTTCGCCAATTAAGGCCTGATTGGTATCTGCTGCCAATTGTATTTCCTGTCCTTGCAGAGATAAAGCAGCAATGACACAAAAAAGGCTAGTGACAATCAGTTTCAAATGCATTTTATTTTTTTTTGAAATAAGCTAGTAATTTATTGACATAAGATTGGTCGGTGCGGATGTCTAACATACCGGCGCCCGAACGGATAGAACTGTCTAGGTAGTATTGGTGATTCGTCTTGAAAAAGTCATTATACCGTTGCCTGTTTTTTGCAGAGGATGTATTCAGCCACCTCAATTGATCACTTTCAGGGTCTTGTATTCGTACCAATCCGATGTTAGGGAGTGTCTCTTCGTGTTTGTCATAAATTCTGATATTGGTTAAATCGTGCCGTTTACTAACAAAACTCATGGCATCATTGTATCCCTCATCAATAAAGTCAGACAATAAAAATAGTATAGCTTTTTTCTTCATCATATTGGACAAATAAACCAAAGCATTGGCAATATCTGTCCCGCGACTACTTGGCTTAAAATCTACTAATTCCCTTATGATTCTCAAAATATGACGTTTCCCTTTTTTGGGCGGGATAAATTTTTCAATGGTATCCGAAAAAAATAAAACGCCTACTTTATCGTTGTTTTTAATAGCAGAAAAACTTAAAACAGCGCAAATTTCGGCGATCATATCTGCTTTTTGCTGATGACTACTACCAAATGATTCAGAGGCACTGACATCAACTAGCAAAACAACGGTAAGTTCTCTTTCTTCTTCGAAAACTTTGATATAGGGGCTATTGAAACGGGCTGTTACATTCCAATCAATTGCCCGAATGTCATCTCCGAATTGATATTCACGTACCTCGCTAAAGGACATACCCCTACCTTTAAAAGAGGACTGATATTCCCCTGAGAATAGGTGGTCGGATAGACGCCTAGTTTTAATTTCGATTCTTCTTACCTTATTTAAGAGCTCGGTAGTATCCATATTTGTGGGACATTAAGGTACTTCAACAACATTGAGGACCTCTTTAATAATTTCTTCTACTTGAACGTTTGTAGCCTCGGCCTCATAACTAAGCCCAATTCTATGTCGAAGCACATCATAGCAGATGGCTCTGATATCTTCGGGCAAAACGTACCCTCTTCTTTTGACAAAAGCATAGGATTTGGCTGCAATAGCCAAATTTATTGAGCCCCTAGGAGAGGCGCCGAAACTAATAAGAGGGGCTAATTTAGATAATTTATAGTTGTCCGGATAGCGGGTGGCTCCGATAATGTCGATGATGTACTGAATGATTTTATCATCCATGTAAATATCTTTAACCGAATCCATTGCTCTTAGAATATCGGATTGTGAAACAACAGGATTAATTTGTGCCGGTGTTTTTTTGAGATTTTGCTTGATAATTAATTTTTCATCTTCGGCTTCGGGATAATCTATAATCACCTTAAGCATAAAACGATCTACTTGAGCTTCGGGCAACATATAGGTACCTTCTTGTTCTACAGGGTTCTGTGTAGCCAATACCAAAAAAGGCTTTTGAAGGGCGTAGCTTTTATCCCCAATAGTTACCTGTTTTTCTTGCATCGCTTCAAGAAGGGCACTCTGTACCTTGGCAGGGGCTCTATTGATTTCATCCGCTAGTACAAAATTAGCAAATACAGGGCCTTTTTTGACAGCAAATTCATTCTTTTGCATGTTGTAAATCATAGTACCTACTACATCGGCAGGCAACAAATCAGGGGTAAATTGAATACGACTAAAAGAACCATCGATGGCTTTTGAAAGTGTATTAATTGCCAGTGTTTTGGCCAGACCAGGAACCCCTTCTAATAAAATATGTCCCTGACCTATCAATCCTATCAACAAGCGTTCAATCATTTGTCTTTGACCAATGATATTCTTGTTAATTTCCATCATCAACAAATCAATAAAAGCCGATTCTTGTTGTATCTTTTCGTTAATAGCACGAATGTCTTCTTGAATAGTACTACTGTTCTCCATTTGCATTAAGCGTTGTTGTGATTAGTTTTAATTTTTGGAGCTTAAAAATATCAATAGTTCGTTTATTATTAAAAATAAAGACTCCTAATTAAATATATTTAACAAATCTTAACTTTTTTTAAAATTCGAGATAAAATTAAAGCCGATTTTAGGGTAAAAAACGAGGAGAGCAGTTGAACATCAAACTGATTGATATGATAATAGAATTACATGATATAAAAGCCCTCTTCCTCCAAGGGTTCGGGTATTTCATCCTCTTGTAATAGTTCTTTAATATTGATTTCAATCGTACGGGCAATAGCGGTCATTGCGGTGTCACTTGGACGATTTTCAAAAGGGTCTTGTAGGTTGTAAGCTGCTCCTTCAAGCATAAAAAAGAGGGTTCCGATAATCAATACTAAAGGCAAACCATAATAAATTGAGATATCCGTAAAGGTGATGGTTAGGCAAATTAGAAAAATATAAATACTGATGTGTAGATTTAGCCGATAGGTCGTAGGAAAAACAGTGTTTTTGATTCGTTCAGCTTTGCCCATCGATGCTGTCAGGCGCGTGATAGTGTCATCTATCTGTTTTTGAGCAAATATATCGATGGCTCCAGCTTCTTTTATTTCTTTGATATCTAGGGCATTTTTTTGTAAAATGGCCAGCGGTTTGTTGTGGTGTTTGTTTAGGGGGGCTACTTCTTTTGAGGCAATTAGTTTATCTAAATTCTCCATCGGATTAAGCCCTCTTAATCCTTGGCCAAGCGCATAACAAAAGGCTATTTGTCGGTAGGCCATTGTTTTTATTGTTGATTGGTAATTATGGGGGATAAAGGACTGCATTTGTACCACAAAGCTACGAGAATCATTTACAATTGCTCCCCATATTTTGCGGGCCTCCCACCACCTTCCATACGACTGACTAATTTTGAAAGACAGAAGAATGGAGATGGCTGTTCCTAAAAAAGCCGTTATTCCTGACGGTATTTGAAGCGGATGTTCGACATACATTGAATAAGAATATACCGAAAGTCCGAGCACAAAGACAATGATAAAATCGACAAATGTAGTTTCTAGGATGTAAAGCCAGGATATTCTTTTTTTGGTAATCATAGTATTCGTTCGATTAAAAGCTTCATAGATCCCTCGAATATAATAAAGGATTTTTAATTTTTTAAATCTCTCTTTATATTAATCGATAGCGAATCATATCTTTGAGTAAGATTCAGCGGCTAATTCGTCGGTCAACGACCCAATAAGAGGGCGCCATTATAGTTCTAAATAGCTTTAGAAGACGGATTAAACTTTGATAAAAGTAGCGTAATATACCGTTTCGGATTGGAGTAACTCAATGGTGTACAAACCACTAGCAAAATCTTTTAGATTAATTATGGTTGTTGGCTGATCAATAATTCTTTGCTGCATCAACTGACCAAAGGTACTGTAAATGCGCAATTGAATCGGTTCATTCAACCCGGAAGCCTCAAGGAAAAGTTGTTCGTAGGCTGGAATGGGGTAAATCTTGACGCCACTTTGACCAATTTTGATAGTTGAGAGAGTGGTGATACTAATACAGTTACTGGTGTCTAGGCAAGAATTATAGTCGATTGCTACAGCATAATTTCCGTTGGTGGATGGATTAAACAATGCAGAATTGGCGCCGTTTATAGGGGCATAGTTGTTGGTGCAATCTAACCATTGATAGTTTGCGTTAGCTTGGTTGCTGGTCAAGCTCGTACCGTTTTGACTCAAGGAGTTATCAATAGAAAGGATACTAAGTTGCAAACTAACTATCGAATCACAGCCATTTGCAGCGGCCCCGACTAGGGTATAACTAGCTGTGTTGTTGCTACTGCTGTAGGTAATTCCATCTATCCAAGTATAATTATCGCAGGACGACTGAACATCTACCCCTGTTGACAGGGTGCAACCGGCAAGCTGACTGCAGCTATTGCCAGCGGCATCCCCCCAAATAAATCCAACCCATTCAGGGTGGTCAATAAACGGATTACGATTGCCCTGTATGGCATATACTGCATTGTTTCTCGCTCTTTCTTTCAAACTAACGCTATCGTTTTCATGCCAATCCAATAATACATCGATCATCCAATTAGCATATCCAGGATAGCTGTTTCCATTGAGGGCACAATCGCCGTTACTGTTCGACCCAAACCATCCGGCAATGTCGTATTCGTAGCGGGTAGCAATATAAAAAAACATGCGAGCGTAATCGCCTTTGTAAGCATCGATAGGTTCGAAATAGTTCATAGAAGAACAAGGGTAGTTCGGATTTGTACCAACCTTAAAGCCATTTGTGCCGGTAGTAGATGCAGCTGTTACGATACCAGGAGGATAATTGAATTTAGCATAATTCATATTTTTATCAGAGGGAACAACATGGTGCATATCAAAATTGATCGTATCGAATGGATAGACCGTTGTGCCTCCCCACCAAGATCTTGGGAAGGTATGTTCTCGGTTGTAGCAATTGCCTTCTACATTGTTGCAAGATCCATTGTCTCTGTCGCTGCAATGGTCAAATTCAAACTCACCAGTAGTAAAGGGTTTGTCCGTAAACATATCCCATACAATTTCTGTGTTGCCGGCATCGTTCCAACGCCGATCCGTGACCAGGCTTGCATCCCAAACATCATAAATAGTATCGCTGTAGCCTATTACTTCTATATCTTGTTGTAACAAATGGCACAACTGTGTTTTGAGACCAGCACAATCACCACCGTTATTTAGATACGTTTCGATGCCATTGTAGTAGTCCGATTCGATATGGAAATTATCAATCCGATATTGTTTGGCCGAAAAAGTAGCGCCCGTATACTTAAAGGCAAAATACACTGTACTATTATTGATATTTGTTAGATCTATTGCAGGGTGACGTTGAAACAGAAAACTAAAGCAGGAAGTAGCACTAATATCCAGTACTTTTAGTGGGATATTGGTCCAAGTAGCATTTTGAACAGCACTAGATGTACTGCCCCCGTTAAAATCAGTAGAATAGTAAAGTTCGATCAAGTTGCCGGAGAAACCATCGTTGTAATCAAACAAAAGGTGTTTTTTAGTGTTGCTGCTTAGGTTTACGAGGGGTGATATCAACCAATCTTCATCGTTGCTGCCACC
Organism: uncultured Aureispira sp.; assembly: GCA_905480485.1. Classification (GTDB taxonomy): domain Bacteria; phylum Bacteroidota; class Bacteroidia; order Chitinophagales; family Saprospiraceae; genus Aureispira. The sequence continues at coordinate 3,800 of CAJQQM010000006.1, read as the reverse complement.
GTAACCATTAATTTGAAGATATCCATTTGTGGCACTCCACACATCCGAAGCATCGCTAATATTTACAGCCGTCCAATTATTAAAGCCTGTATTGAAATTTTCAGAAAGAATTGTTGTCTGCCCAAGGCTCAAGTTTTGTTGTAAACAAAAAAGAAAGAAAAGTATAAATCGATTCATAATGGTATACTTAGAGAATCTTTAAAAGATAGGGGATCGATCAATGGAGAGTGTGAAGATAAAAAAAACAACTATAATATCTAAATATACCAGCGAATACCAATAGGCTGCCTAGAAGGAGTGTTCATCAGGCCTTTGTATTTATCAACGAAAAAAAAGGGCGTTCAATACGAACGCCCTTCTGACTATATATTTTTTGCTTCTTTTTTGCATTTAATCGAACATCCAAAGGCTTTTGTCAAGCTCGGGTCAGGGTTTTTGCCACTAACTAAAGCATCAAGTGCGTTTTCTAGGTATTTAACTTGTACCTCTTCGGCATCTTTGTTGTCGTCAATAGCGCCAATATATGCCACTTTATTACCGGCTTCTGTTTTTTGGATCACATATACGTGCGGAGTTTTGATAGCACCGTATTTTGGATATACTTTTTGGCCATCGTCAAATAAATAGGGAAAAGTAAACCCCTTTTCTTCAGAACGTACTACCATTGCTTCGTAACTGTCTTCGGGTACCACTTCCGGATCATTTGGATTGATTGCTACCATCGGATAGCCAAGTTCTTTGTATTTTTTGTCTAGTTCAATCAGGCGGTCTTCATAAGCCACAGAATAAGGACATTTGTTGCAGGTAAATACTAAAACACAGCCTTTGGCTTCTTCCATTGAGGCCATCGATACCATATTGCCGTCTACGTTTTTAAGCTCAAAATCTTCGGCCATATCTCCAACTTGATAACCGGCTACCGTTTTGGGTTCTTGAGGTGTTTCTTTCGGTTGTTCTTCAGAGGTGGATGCCTCATTTTGAGCTTGTTTTTCATTGCTAGAACTTGGAGCTGAGCAAGCTACAGCAAAAATAGCAATACACAACATTAAACTGATTCGTTTGATAATTTCCATGGTTTAAAATAGATTAAATGATAAATAAATTAAGGCATGCGTTTTAATAAAGCTTTTCGAAGCGCATTGTACTCGAATGAATGTGGGTAGAAATTAGAACCATTTTTGTTGTAGATTAAAGTGGCTGGCAAATTTCCGGACCATTGTGGATCAATCTTTCCAATCCAATCACTCATACCCTTTTGTTTAAGAACAATAACTTCGCCCTTGAGTTTATTTTTTGCCAAAAAAGGTAAAAGTTTTTTTTCGATTTGTTTTTCAAAATCCAAACTTACGTAAATGAAAGCTACTTTTTGGTGGTTGAATTCAGCTTGTAATTGTTCGAAATAAGGTAGTTCGGCTACACAAGGTGCACACCATGTCGCCCAAAAGTTAAGAACATAAGTACTGTCGTTGTTGGCGTGCAAAAAAGGTTCGAATTGTTGAAACGTGTAGGCAGCCACTCGCTGTTCTTCGTTGGAGTATATTTTGTCTGCAGTTCTTTTGATCGCAGTATTCGTATGGCTGGTGCAGCTTGTCAAACAAAAAATGATTTGAAATAATAAGCTTGCGCGTACATATTTAATAGACATAGACAGGCCCTTTGGGCTAAAATAACAGGATAGAGTGTTTAGATTTTGAGCAGCATACTTGTCCGAAAAAAAGTAAGGGAGATGCGCAACCTATATTTAGTTTAAACAAGCGTAGTAACGATTCATTTTTTCTGCAGGGATATAAAACGTCGCCTTGTAGGAAAGATTCAGGTCGGCTTTCTCAGCAATTGCCCGAATCTTGTTGAAACTTTTCCAATACCATTTTGGGTCGGTACTCAAAGAACCGTGTAATTCGCAATAATCAACGATATAAAAACCACTCTCTACAAATGGTTCAATAATTTTGATTCCAATTTTTTGATGTTGAACCCTTTTTAAAAGTTGCTCAAAATCATTTTCTGAAAAATAATACTCTGAAATACAATCGGATTCTTGGTTGACATTTTCGAGACCATAAAAAATATTGTCGACTAAGAAAAAGTACTCTAATTCCTGGTTATTCATAGATAAATTAAATTAGCCCTTCAAAAAGGCGAATGTTAATAAAAAGGGAATAAAGTGTGTGGTGTAGAATATTACTATGTCAGTGTATGTGTGTTGGCGATACCTCAATTTATATCTTTTTCATGGCAAATCCTATTTTTATATTCTGTAAATTATAATGATGGATATATTTAATTTGTCAATATGCGGAAATGATTGATTTTTAATCGCTAATAGATGCTGAATTTTAAAATGATAAACTATTATATAGATCTCTAAAAGTCAAAGCAGGATTCAAGAACAGTGCTAAAGTTATTTATTTTGACCAATCGCTAAATATATTGGCTTAGCAGCTTCAGAGTATTTACTGTTTGATTCAGATATAATGTAATATCTAAGTCGTTTAGCGGTCTCTTTTTTACACCTTATCGACGGTATTCTGGCAATGATTCATGAAAATAAAAATGGTATAAATTGTATAAAAGCATATAATCAAGTCCCGGAGTCTCCGCCACTACTCCATAAGGGTTTCCGTTTTTGAAATCGGGATGCAGCCATCGATTAAAAGATTGCCACTCGGGCACTTCTTCACAATTTTTGGTTTTAAAACAAGGGCCTTTACTTGGGGCAATATCTAAAAGATTCTCAAGGGATTTCTGATTAATTTTTGAGGGTAGTTTTTGTCGAAATAAAACAGCCTTTAACAAAGGGAAAAGCAAAACATCGTGACGGATACTTTTACGCGCTAAAGCTTTAGAAGACCGTTTGGGCAACATGGATAAAGACATTAGGGCCAAACACCGATTGGTTTGGTGTTGCATAGAAAGACTTAATACCAATAAGTCGAAAATTGGAAGACCAAGACGAAGTGCACCTCTCTTAAGGTAGGTTTTTGAATATTTTTTTTGAGTTATTTGATTGGCTATTGTTGCGATAGGATAGCTTAGGCCAAGGGCATTGCCACCCCATTTGTCCGGAATTTTTCGTCCACCGGGGCCTTTGAGTTTCCAGGAATTTCGAAGCATATATCTGCTGATTCGATCTGTTTGTAACGCCGCCATTGCTGCAAAACCGATATTGTCTTTGTACTTCTGTGTAGGAACTAGCGACTGAATGTAGGAAAAGCCAATAAACAGACCGATTACTTGGTCTTGGCTTATGAAACCACCTTGGTCAACTTGCATCAGGCCACAGGAGGCAGAAGAGGATACGCAATTAAAATTTTGTTGGTTTTTGGCAAACCGTCTTTTGGTAGTGCTTTCTTTTTTGTAATGAAAATCGTTGCGGACATCATCGCGTACAAAAAAGCCATCTAGGGCTGCAGGATACCCAAGTAAAACTTCAGCCATACTATCCAAGCGTTCTACCGTCAGGAGTGCATACCACAATTCTTTAGCAACTGCATCGGTTGGCTGATTTGCTTTTTCGAGGTTAGCATATTCAAGGGCAAGTATCGCAAGATAAAATCCGTGGTACAAACTAGCGTCGCCCCAATGAAGCCTTCCTTTTCCTTTTCTAAGCGAACAATCCGCCGACCTTAGGTACCAATCCCACTCACAATCGGCCTCAGGGTTGCGTTCGGAGGCGGCTAGACTCATACCCGGACCAATGCCTATATCTAAAAATCCACCAAAGCCATCTTTCCCAGTCAACCGGTCTTTGTAGTCCCAATATTTTTGTAAGTTTTGTTTTTGAGTTTGTGCTTTCAGAC
>CAJQQM010000005.1 GCA_905480485.1 uncultured Aureispira sp. | reverse complement strand
ATTTTTTAAAATAAAAAATGCTGCGCGCATTAACAGAACCAAAAGAATTGAATGCATTGCTAGCTGAAATTGTTCAGTAATAGCAAGGCGTCAAAAATCGAAGCTAAGCGCTAAAACATATTTTCTAAATACCGTTGTATCGGTTTTGTCAACAAACCAAACGATAGTGGTAGTGAATTAACAGGTGAATTTCAAAAAAAGCAACAGAAAGCAGCATCCGCTTTTTAGCTTTCAAAGGCGCAAGGTTGATAGGGGCTGCTTTGTACTGACTTAGGGGCTAACTTCGTTTATTCAATTTCGAAGCTACTCAGAAAGACAGCCCTATCTTTATCGGCTATATCCACTTCCTCTAAAAATAGATAATTATCGCTCTTTTTGACACAGCCATAATAACAAAAATGAACTAAATAAGGTTCGATATTAGCATCTATGCCTAGGATATACCACAAAGGAACTTCTGTCATTTCTATGCTAGCTTTTGGTTGGTAGATTTCAGCGCTTGCATAAAAAAAGCGACCAAAATGCCCTGTTTTTTCATGCATAAGATTAACAAAATAACCAATTGATTTTTAACGTATAGCCATTTGACTTATGCTTGCATTTAAGTTCTTGATATTCCAATTCTTATCTCCAATCACCCTCAATATTTCAGCTTGATGCAAGCTAGTTTCTAGGTTCAAATAGTCTATTGTTCCCCTGATAATATTTTTATCTATAGATGTGATACGTAGCCAATGCCCGAAAAGGTTGTTTATTTCACGTTCAAAGTACACGGATACTCCTTTTTCAAGTTGCATAGCTGAATTTTTAGATTTTAAAATTTACGTTTTTTTGAAATAGATTATTGGGATTTAAATTAAAAATTGAAATGACGCTGCACAAAATAAGTGGATAGGAAGCTTCAATATAGCGGTACTTTTGGCAAAACCGCTGTGTGTATCAATAGGATAGCATATGCCCCGAAGTTTTGTTAAAAGTATGCTTCAAATTACCCCAAATTTAATTAGCATCCGTGGTAAAATATCCACTAGAGGCCAAAGAAGCAGTTTAGAGAAAAAACATTAAAAATTAGGGAAAATATTTGTAGATTTTCGCTGAATTATAGCTAATTTTATAGGAAGAGTGATACAACAGAAACTTTTTGTTTTAAAATGCAAAACAATTTGTTTTTAATCTAAGCTTTTACTATATTTACACAGCTACGATTGTATTTATATATACAGCCTTTTAAACACCAAACACCTTAAATTACAGAATATGCGTATCAAAAATATACAGCAATTCCGCAGCAACTGGCGCAACGCACAGGGTTATGACATGCCTAATTGGGACGAGAATTTCATTGGTTCTGCACACGGAGAAAACAGTGGTTTCTACAAAATGGTTAATGGTATTGTCAACAATATCAAAGCCGATTTAACCCCTAAACTACAAAATGCACAAGACGAACAAGCTATTTACGAGTTTTTGCAAAATGCAGCCGATAGTCAATCAACGGAATGCGCCGTTATCTATGATGATGATTTCTTTATGGTCCTCAACAATGGGCGCGCTTTTTCAGAAAAAGACTTAAAAGCTTTACTCAATTCTTTTCAAGGGACGAAAGCTGATAAAACAAAAGTTGAAAATTGTGGTAAAATCGGGCGTTATGGTATTGGTTTTAAATTGGCCTATCGTCTCATGGGCAAATCAGATGGTGCCGAAGAATTATTGCGTGATATGGCAGGTCCTTTACTTTTTAGCTGGCACAACAACAAACAGTTTGAGGAGTTACTAAGCTACAAAGGGGGTAAAATGGCCTTAGAAAATAAGATTTCGGGAGAAACGGCCCCTTGGTTACTCAAAATTATCCTCGCTTGCTTTCCGACAAGTCCAGAAGAAACTATCAAAAATTTAGAATACCAAGACGATGTATTATTCAACCAAGAAGATTTATCGGAATTGGTACTTTTTTTAAACAAAAACAAACACCTTCTCGAGAACTTCTCCCTGCAACAAGGGTCATTATTTTTCTTGCGGTTTGGTCCCAAAAAGCATGAAAAATTGCAAGAGTCGCTACTCAATATCAAGTCGGGTATTGGATATGCGATGAATAACCTCAAAACCCTAGAAAAAGTAGCCCTACAAGACGAAATTATTGAAAAATTCGAAACGCGTTTTGAACGCTATTCAATTTTACCAGGTACAGAAGATTTCAAAAATATTGATCCTGAGTTTCCAGGCTGTCCAATTGAGATTTCGCTTGGCTTTCCAGCTTCTTTGACGCAAATGCAAGCCTTGAAAGATGCCCCGAGTTTATACCAGTTTTTTCCGATGCGCAACGAACGACACGGTATGGCTTATTTTATCCATTCTTCTTCTTTTGCAAAGATCACAGACCGTACGCGTTTGGACGATCAGGGAGAAGCCAATATCGAAACTTTCAAATACATTGCCCGTTCACTCAAGCGCAACCTAAACAAATACAAACAAGAAGATTTCGAGACCTACTGTCATATTTATCAGGCCTTGTTGATGAGTAACCGGTCTACTGAGTACGATGCAGAACTTATCAATAAATACCTTTATGAACCACTTTTAGAGTATATTCAGATGAATATCCCTACCAATAAAGGCAATTTTTATCTAAAGGATTTGATTATTGCAAAAGGTACAGCCTTACCCATAGAACCAATGAGCTTAGGTATAGGTAGAGAATGGTTGTACTGGACGGATGTTGAAAAAGAAGACGATATTTTACGTTCAGCAGCTAATAATGCCAAATTGGGTTTGAAAAGATGGGGCATAAAAGAGTTGATTATAGAAGCTAATCTAAGCCTTCTCAACAATTTTATTTCTAATTTATCGGAGAATGATTACAATATATTTGTAACCGAACTCAAACGCGTAGAATTTGATGAGGCATTTTTAGAAAAGTTTGCAGATATCAAGTGTTTCAAATTTACGTCGACTAAAGGGGATGCACATTTTTATGCCATAAATGACTTACAAGCTCAGGCAGATATCTTTCTGATGAGCGAACGCATGTTGCCTATTAGAGATTCAATCAAAGGTCTCGGTTTTTCGGTCCTTGAATTTAATATTTTAGACTATTCGGTTATTCTACAGCAAATTGAATCTCAGTTAGATTACTTGACGGATGATTATGCACTGTTCAAAAAAATTGAAACACGAACGCAGTCCGCAACCTTAACTGTTGCCCAAAAACACAGCTTATATACCTTTTTGAAGGGTTTGGATGGAGTCAAAAAAGACGAGTTGCGCAGTGTTGCCTTATTCAACAACAAACAAGGGTTGGCTGCTCCACTCAACGGATTATTACCGGCTGATGCAAATGTAGAACGTTGGCTAGAAAATTTTAAAATAGCCAAAGAGGAAGATTCGGAAGAATTGGCTCAACAATATATATCAAAACGCAATAAATGGGAAACCTACAGCCATATCATCGTTCCGTTTTGGTCGGAATTAGTAGGTGGAATTGACGGTGAAAATGAAGAAGAACTCGTAGAGTTTTACAAAAGTGTAACGGCTTATTTTAAACTTAAATCAGGGCAACCCAAGCTAGATGAAGCCAATTACATATATACAGACGCTTCTACAGGCTTTTGTACACCTGCTGCTGTTTTTTATCACCGCTGTCTAGAAAAAATAAAAGTAGACTACCAAGACTTAAGAACGGCAGTAGAAAAGGTGCTTGGATTGGCTTTGCCGCACCCTAGTATTGTACACTATTTGGCTGCAGACCCTTATCGTACCCTTCCTACGACCACAACCAAAGATTGGAAGATGGGTATTGCCGATCTAATTGAGCATTGCAAGACCGCTGATTTAGGTCCGGATGAAAAGAAGGCATTTTTTATTCTTTTAGCAGCTGTTTTACCCACCAAAGAATTAGCGCGTGTCGAACTCTTTTGTAACCAAAATGGCCAACGAATGGTATTGTCTAAATTAATAGCCTCCAATAAGTCGGTAGAAGCTTGGTTAGACGATTTTAGGATTGATGTACACGAAGATAGTTTAACCTTGCAAAACTACTTGGCCAAAGAAACCGATATTTACAATAATATTTTATCCACCGAATGGGCGACAATAACTGCCCACAGTTCGGTGGCCTCCAACATACAATCTTTTTATCAGGGAGTGATGAAATATGCCTCATTGGCTAAAGCACCAAAACCTTTGACAGGCAATGATTATATTTTTGTTGACAATAATGTAGGTTTTGTGGCAGCAAATCAAGTGTTTTTTCACGATGAAATGGTGCATTCCGACAAATATGGAGCGCTGAAAACGGCAATCAATAGCCTTACTGATTTGTATGCCCCACATGTAGATATACTCGAATTTTTAACAGAAAATGTCCTCAAGACTCGCAACGGCATTTTAGCTAAATCTATGGCCAACGAGCTTGTAATTTTAGAAAAAAGTGAAGCGACAAGCTTGGTGCATTTCTTCGAACGTACCAAAGAAGATCTTTTTACTTTTTTGTACATCATCGAAAGTGTAGAAAACCCAAGGGAATGTGAAGTGGGCAAACGGGCCAGAAATATACCTTATGCGGTAGAAAAAGGACAACAGGCCCTTGCTGAAAAAATCAATGCCCTATTTGGAGAAACCTACAAATTATTACCTGCTAAATTGTACCATACGGATTATCGAAACAAAGGTCTTCTACGCGGTTCGCAGCTGTTTAATGCAATCTCTAAATCCAAAGAGGTGTCTCCTGAACTGCTTTCTGCATTAATTGTAGAGTCAGGCAATGCCGATGTTCAGGAACAAGTCTTTAGCAAAATAGACAAGATTGTTTTAAAAGAGGGCCAAACCTACAATGCAGATTCTTTTGAACATCAAACCTTACAAATTTTTCGCAACAAAGAAGCCGATCATGCCAAAGTTCGTTCTAAAATTTACATCGAAAATTTAGCAGGAGAATTGCATAAATTGACCGATATTGGGTTTGATTCGAATGTTACATTTGCCGTGGAACGCTTTGGTAAATACAATTTACTCTTGGCGGAAATCCTACCTCGTTTTAAAGATATTCAAGGCTTATTACGCAATATAGCCGATCAATTTATTGATTATGAAGCACCTACTGTTTTGCAACGGCGCTGCTTTGAAGGAGAAGAAAAACATATTCGTGAAATTTTTGAAGAACTAAAGAAAGATCATAAGGTTCTTGAGAATGCCTATCAGCTATCATTTGCTTTGTTGTATGCCAAAGATGCTGATAATTCAAAACTAATCAAACAGTTTATGGTTCGAACACAAGCGAATGAACCCATTGAAATGGCTTCTTTCGATTGTTTTCATCTCAACAACAATAGTTTTATTGATCAGTCTGCCATATTGAATCGTCAATCGTATGTTGCTATCGATGAGCTTTTAAAGATGAGGGAAAAAGGAGGCAATTTTACTTTTGGTGCTCAAAAGCTCGTTTTAGAACCATTAATCGATAAAAATATCTTTTATTGTGCTCCGGTTAGGGCGCTCAAGGAGGAAGAAAACCCCGAACAGTTACAATCCAAAATTCTTAATTTTTTATACGCTAAGTGGTCAGAAATGAATGATTTTGATCGTCCTTTGCAACTCGAACTTAAGACGGATGCTGATGGTAGTATAGGAGGATTAATTCCCAATCAATTGGTTTATCCCGAAAAATTCGCTTTGGTAAAAGAACGTTTCCCCGCTTGGTTAATGCAATGGGTTGGAGACGCGCAAGAAATTGTAGAAGAGAGGGTAGTGGAACAACAACAAAAAATTGAACTTGCCAACGATGAAAACCAAATAGAGGATTCTAACGAAACAGATGCTTTAGAGGATGTAGCAGCTATCGAAATGACTTCTAAGGTTATCTTAATTCCGAAAGGTAAACTGTCTTTGTTGCATGCTGTAGGCGTAAACACCGAGCGTTCAACATTAGTGAATGTCCGCAAATACTTTCATAGCAATACGGGGGCAGCGGTCTCTCAAAAACAATTGAATGACTTGAGAAATCACGAACAAGATTATTTACACAATACGGTTCTGTGGTTACAGTCAGAAGCAACCGTTTTTACTTCAGAAGATGAACGTCTGTTTTGGTTGCGTAAATTGTACAATACGCTCCCTAAGTTAACGCAAAACACCCCTTTACCATACATCGTCAAGACAGCAGGTGTTCCGCAAGAACCTACTTTTGAATACAAAGTTGAAAATCATGCCGACAAAGAATTGTATTATTTTGATAGCAAGCAACAGCGTCAGCTTTACGAAAAATATAATATAACGGTAGAGGATTTGTTGAACTGTGCCCAACAAAATAATCGATCTTGTTCCAACTTAGATATTAAAGGTGTTGACCAAAAAACAACCAAAGTTGAGAACAAACTAGATGTTGAACGACTCGAGGAAAACAGTCAGGAATGGGGGGCCGACCACTACATGAAATGGCGAGCGCAATCGGAATACTCGATTTTATTGTTTGAGGGTAAAATGCCCTATCAAATCCATTTCTTAGATATGGTTGTCAAGTCTTATGTCGAAGGAAATGCAGTGCTCTGCGACAAAATCGCCTTTGTGAATAGTAATTCTAAAAACATCGAAGAAGATTTATTTGCCATTACCAAATACAACGCTTTGACAGAGGCTCATTTATTGGGGCTTTTGCGCTCCAAAAATGAAAATAAAGAGCAAACTGGAGGTCATAAGGTTATTGAAAAAGTAATAGAAACCGTAATTGTTGAAGAGAAGTTGGGTGATAATGAAGAGGCTATTGATAATCCTACTATTGACGATATCAAAATTTTTAAAGATCGCAATGCCAAAGGTAAATTGAAATTGGCATTTGATATTGCTGAATTACCAGCTGAAATGTTGGAAGAGTTGATGCAATATGCCAAATCGGCCAAAATGATTGTCGAAAAAAAGTCAATTGATAAAACACAAAAGAATTAAAAAAAAGCCCGCATTTTGATGCGGGCTTTTTTTATTCCAAATCAGTTACGATAAATTCTACTCGTTGATTGCGACGTTGGCCTTCTTTGGTTTTATTATCGCCGATAGGCTTTCGTTTGCCATATCCTCTAAAAGACATACGGTTAATATTTATTCCAAGTTGATTAAGATACCGCACGACACTCTTGGCTCGAGCACTAGACAGACGGTCACAAAATTCATCTGGAGGTAATCCATTCGTATGACCTCCAATTTCAAGGGCTAAATTTGAATTGGTTTTTAGAAAACGATACAAGCCCAACAATACTTTTTCGCCGTTTCGATTGATAGATGATGAATCGGCACTAAAGTACAGATTTTCTAAACGGAACTTATCTCCAATTGCTAGGTCTTTTATTTTTATGGTGGATGGGTCAAAATTTCCTTTGTCTTGTATTGTTAGGTTTTGGGTCGATGTATTAGGCAGTGGTTTTACCGTGTTAGGTCTTTTTTCAAGGGTATCTTTTTGTTCTCCCGCAGCGACAACAGGTTCTTTTACAACTACGGGGTCTTGTTCAACTAGTTCATCGGTTGGTATATCGCAAGAATATATTTCAGAGGCTTTATCTATTAATATATTACCATTATAAAAGTTGAATGTTGGGGTTTTGTAGTAGGCTTCAATACATATAAAATTGAAGTCACCCTTTTTGGGTTTTAATTCAAATTCGTAATTTTGCCAATCTATATGTTCGACAGGCGTTTTAATTTCATCAAGTAATTCAGCGCGATCACAATAATGATTACCGCCCCAAATACGTAAGATTATTCCTTTACTAAAATTAGTAGGTTGGCTTTGGTTCTTTTTGGTTGGACTAATGTATACCGATGATTTGCAGGCAAATAGTGAAAATTTGTAACAAGCGTCTTTCTGTAGCGGTTTGCTGAGTCTTTGTGCAAGTGCCTCCCATGTTTTGTTGTCTCGAGTGACCATACCTACATAGGTGCGACCATCCTTAGCAGGACGTACCACGTTAAAGCCCCCATAGGGCTGAACGTCGGGTGGAGATTCCTGACTGTGCCCACAATCGGCCCAAGAGGCGGGTGTTTTGCCGGCACGAGCGACATCTTCGAACGAAGGGTTTTCTAGGTAAATTACTTCTGCTTGAGCTTCTATACGCAAAGTAGAATACAGAAGTAGTGAGAGCAAAAGAAAAGCAGTTTTAATCATTCTTCTAAACTTAGGTTAATTCCAAAAATACAACTTTACGCCTATTTTTACAAAAAATGTGCAAAAGGATACTCATTTGTAGCCTTGGCGATTCAAATTGAGTCTTTTTTACCAAAATATTAACTTTTTCAAGAAAATTTCACGCTATGTTAAGCGTATTTTATTACGAATTTATGTTCTTAATTTAAGGGATTAATTTGCGCAGTTTTTGAATCGGTTTATCTTTGTGCTGTCCAAAATAGTGGATGTATTTTTTCATGATCAATTACAAAGTATGCAAGTTTTAAAATTTGGAGGGGCTTCCATCAAAGATGCTGCGGGGGTAAGAAATATCGCCGAAATTGTCAAAAATAAGTATCCGTATCCTACGCTAATTGTTGTTTCAGCTTCCGGCAAAACAACCAACGCCATGGAATTGGTATTAGATGCATACTGGCAACAAAATCAAGAAGATATACATCAAGCACTGAATGCTGTGAAGGCGCATCATCAGGCTATTGTACAGGAATTGTTTGCTGCCGAGCATCCTATTGTGGACGAAATGCACGACATCTTTATAGATTTAGAATGGATACTTGAAGAAACACCCCAAGATACTTATGATTATCTGTACGATCAAATTGTTTCGACGGGAGAGATGCTTTCTACCTTAATTGTAGCCTACTACTTTAATGATGTGGGGTTGAATAGCCAATGGATGGACGTCAGAGATTGTATTCGCACGGATAATAATTACCGTGACGCCCAAGTAGACTGGGTAGAAACTTTACAAGCTGTTCAAATAAAAGTAGCTCCAATGCTTGATACTAAGATTGTTGTGACGCAAGGGTTTTTGGGTGGAACTTCCGAAAACTTTACTACTACCTTGGGTCGAGAGGGTTCTGATTTTACAGCAGCTATTTTTTCATATTGTCTCGACGCCGAATCCATGACGATTTGGAAAGATGTACCCGGTGTTCTTACAGCCGACCCTAGGATATTTGATAATCCTCCACTAATCGAAGCGCTTTCTTACACAGAAGCCCTTGAAATGACTTATTATGGTGCACAGGTAATTCACCCAAAAACAATACGACCCTTACAAAATAAAATGATTCCTTTGCATGTCAAATCCTTTTTGCAAGCAGATAAGTCCGGAACCCTCATTCAATCCTATTCTGACATAGTGTATCCGCCGATGATTGTCGTCAAAAATCAACAAGCGCTGTTAAAAATTGTGTCTAAAGATTTCTACTTTGTAGACGAAGGCAAGTTTTCTGAACTCTTTTCATTATTGGCCAGCTATCGCATCAAAGTAAATATGACTCAAAACACGGCTTTAGCTTTTTCGGTCTGCGTAAATAATGATGAATCAAAAATTGAACAACTCATCAATGCTTTGGCTTCAAGCTACACTGTCGAAGTAATCGATCAATTAAAATTGATTACGATACGACACAGCGAGGATACATTGTATAAAGATTTGAGAGCAAACAAAAAAATATACCTCGAAGAAAAAATTCGTTCCAATATTCAATTGTTGATGCATCAAGACGAAAAGCTTTAAATAGCAGTCAGTTTGCTGTTTTTTTGGAATTAAATTGCATTTTTAGCATCATTATGGGCCTTTAGCCGTAAACAGCTACAAGCAATTGCAGCATCCTAAATTATATTTCTTCGGCGCCTTTGAAAAGTTCTGTTGTTGTAGTTTTGCCTGGCTTTTGATGTTTTCGATAGCTTATCGACGAGGATGTTCTTCGTTTTTTATTAAAATTTACAGAAAATGAATATCTACTAGGGTTTAAATTATGCATTAGACGCTAGTAATCATATTAATTAATATTTAATACATAGCTATTTGTTTTGTTTTTGGTCAAAATATAGTACTTTGTATTGCATTTACTGTATCAGTCATCTAAAAATCAACTTGTTTATGAATTGGATTAGCTTCGTTTTTTGTCTTGTGTTTACTTCGACGACCCTGTTTGCACAAATACATGAATCCAATAAAACATTGGTCAAAACGCTCAATCCCAAAGAATGTCCTAACATAAAAATCGATATTCGTAATCAAAATCTTAGTACGTCTATCTGGGACGAAGGAACAATTCGACTTCAATTAGAGGTACAAGCAAACGTACCGCTTGCTGTTTTACAACAATTAGTTAAAGCAGGTCGTTACTCTTTAGATGGTGGTAAAGATGGTGAAACCTTCATCGTAATCGCGCCAAATTTAGAAAAAGCCATTCGTATAGGCGGCAAGGATTTAGAGGAAGTGATTCAAATCAACGTGCAAACTCCTGGATATTTTGTCATGAATGATAATATTTTATCAAAAGACATAGATGCCTCAACAATTGCTGCCCGGTCAAATAACGCGGAAGAGGCTGCAGCAATGATTCGCAAAATGAAAGCAATTAAACAAAATGTTGTTTTGGAAACAACAATACGTTCAACATCTGCCTACAAAGGCAACGTAGATTTGTCTGTTTACACCTTGGTTATTGATGGCAAAGAACTTAGTGCAGACCAAATTTCATTTGACTAATCCTTTTTAAGACTGTATATACAGCAAGCTAGCGGATTTGAACAAAGACGAGGTACGAACTTCGTCTTTATTTTTTTGGGTCTATTCGCCTAAAAGAGAATTAAGTAATTTACAAAAAAAGTATCATTTTTTGTAGCTTTTAAATTGAGTGTCCTATATTTATATGCTGTCTTTCATACAATGATTCAAATAATTGCATGCGATTAAAAAGTATAGAAATAAAAGGATTTAAGAGTTTTGCCGATCGGACAATCATCAATTTTAGTGAGGATGTGATTGGCATTGTGGGTTCGAATGGCTGTGGCAAATCTAATATTGTCGATGCAATACGTTGGGTTTTGGGCGAACAGAAAACGAGTCAACTGCGTTCCGAAAGCATGACCTCTGTTATTTTTAATGGTACGAAAGGGCGAAAGTCGTCCTCAATGGCCGAGGTTAGTTTAGTCTTTATCAACGATAAAGGTATTTTACCGATAGAATATCAAGAGGTTTCTATTCAAAGAACCCTGTATAAAGACGGCACAAGTGCTTATCATCTAAATGGTATCAAATGTCGCCTAAAGGATATCTCAAATTTGTTGGTGGATACAGGTATGGGCTCCGATTCTTATGCTATTATCGCCTTAGGTATGGTAGACGAACTTTTACAAGATAAGGATAACTCGCGCCTTAAACTATTTGAACAAGCTGCAGGTATTTCTAAATACAAAGCACGAAAAAAAGAAACCTTAAGCAAACTCAAAGGAACAGAGGCCGATTTGTCTAGGGTAGAGGACTTGCTTTTTGAGATTAAAAAAAACCTTAAAAGTTTAGAACGTCAAGCCAAACGTGCCAAACGTTATTTTGAGCTTAAGACAGAATACCGCCGCTTGAGTCTCGAATTAAGTTATTTCAAAATTGCCGAGTGCAAGCATGCTTACAAGCAACTCAACGATCAGCTCGACCAAGAACAACAACGCAAAAAAACCTTGCAGGAATCTATCCAAAAACTAGAACAACAGGTAGACAACAGCAGAGAACAAAATCTTGAAGAGGAACAACAATTGGCGCGATGTCAAAAGCAATTAAACCACACAACCAACAAAATTAAAAACAAAGAGAATGAAAAAAAGATATTGACGCAGAAGTCTATTTTTCTTGAGCAAAATAACGAGAAATTAGATGAACGCATCAGAAGCAATGCGCAAAAACTGACACAAACAGATCAAAAATTAAATCAAATAAGTCAACAACTCGATGAGGAGTATAAAACTGGAAAAGCATTACATTCTCAATTAGGGGAAGCCAAGGAATTACTCGAGTCCATAAAACTACAACACAGTGATTCCAAAAAAGAATTAGATACTTATTTGCAGCAGCAACAAGCCTTACAAGCCGCTGTTTTTGAAGAAGAAAAAAAATTGGCTTTTTTACAAAACAAAAAAGAATCTATTCACAAAAATAAAGAGCACCTGACCTCCGTTTTGAATGAAAGAACTAGTAAAAACAAAGGTTTGGCAGACTCTTTAGAGCATTATAGAACACAGCAAGAAGCTCAAGAAGAAACGATAAAGCAGCTAATGCAACAAGAATCTAAACGCAAAGATGCTGTAGAACAAAAACAAGTAGCTATAGAAGAAAAGCAAGAAGAACTCAGCAGTCAGAACCGTCGTTTGGATGCAAAAATAAATGAGCAAAAATTACTTAAAAGTTTGGTGGAAAAAATGGAGGGATTTTCGGCTTCTATCAAATTTTTGAGCAAAGACAAAACCTGGACTAAAAATGCTCCACTACTGTCCGATATTTTTTATTGCGAGCCGATGTACCGCACAGCAATAGAAAACTTTCTTGATCCCTATTTGAGTTATTTTGTTGTCCAAAATGCCAAAGAGGCTTATCAAGCTTTTCATTTGCTTGAACAACATCAAAAAGGGAAAGCCTCTTTTTTTGTTTTAGACCAGCTCAAGCAATCGACCGATGAGGCCGATTTTGAGCATGTAGGCGTAGCCGCGCTCGATGTTCTATCTTTCGACGACAAATACCAGTCTTTGGCGCAGCATTTACTCGGCAAGGTGGTGGTGGTGGCCAAAAAAGAAGCTATCCCAACCAAACAGAAATCGTATACATGGCTAACGATAGATGGCAAATATATTCAAGGAGATGTAATGTTGAGTGGAGGATCAGTAGGGGCTTTTGAGGGCAAAAAATTAGGTCGTAAAAAAAATCTTGAACTTTTAGAGCAACAAATTAATCAATTACAAAATCAAACGTCTGGCTCGAAGACGCAACTGAATTCTTTAAAGACCGATCTCCAAGCGTTAAAATCTGCCAACTTTCAATCCAAAATTCAGCAGCAGCAGCAAGCTTTAGCAACACAAGTACGTCAAGTGATTACCCTAAAAAGTAAATTAGATAGTTTTAATCAATTTGAACAAGAAACGGCACAACGGCAGGAAGCTCTAGAACAACAATTAGCGGTCTTGAATGACAAAGAAGATGCTTACAAAACAAACTTGTCGCATCTTCAAAAAAGGGCTATAAATTTACGTGAAACGGTATCTGAAAAAGATGCTTATTTTCAAAATTTTGCAGCGCGCATGTCGGAATCTTCTACAGAATACAACCGTAAACACATAGAGCAAGTTCGGCATCAAAATGCTATGAGTGCGCTCGAAAAAGAGTTAGATTTTTGCCACCGACAGCTCAAAGAATTGAACGATCAGCGCAAAAAAGATGAAGAAATTTTAGGAGAAACAGGCGGTGATTTATCTTCGGCACAAGCTGGAATACAAAGTCTTAATCAAGAATTACAAGACTGCTATGCCTCGAAAAAGAAAGACTTAGAAAATTTAGTAGCAGCGGAGAAGATCTACTTTAATGCCAAAGGAGCCGTCAATGAGACGGAGAAAACACTTAAAGGACAACAAAAGCAATATACCCAAGTTGTTGATTTAATTGCTCAGCTTGATCGACGTTTTAACGATGTCAAATTGCAACTCACCTCGATTGCTGAGCGGTTGAACGTTGAGTTTGAAATTAAAATTAATGATTTGGTCAATGAAAACCCTAATCCTGAATTTGAAGAAGCTGTTTTGGAGTCTAATGTGGGCCAACTCAGAGCTCGATTACATAATTATGGACCAATCAACCCAATGGCTATTGAGGCTTATGACGAAATTTTAGAACGCAATCAACTCATTGAAGATCAGAAAAATGATTTAGTAGAAGCCAAAGATAATTTACTCGCTACTATCGCTGAAATTGAACGAAAAGCAACGGAGCGCTTCCTAGATGCCTTTAATAAGGTACGCGGTTATTTTATAGAGGTATTCCGAAGCCTTTTTCACCAAGACGATACCTGTGACCTAAAATTGAGTCATCCAAACAGTCCGCTCGATTCCAAAATTGAAATAATAGCACAACCCAAAGGCAAACGCCCTTTATCAATTAATCAGCTTTCAGGAGGAGAAAAAACACTAACAGCTACGGCCTTGTTATTTGCTTTGTATCTGCTCAAGCCGGCACCTTTTTGTATTTTTGACGAAGTGGATGCGCCTTTAGATGACGCTAATATTGCCAAATTTAACAACATTGTCAAAGACTTTTCGGCTAATTCTCAATTTGTAATCGTGACACACAACAAAAAGACTATGGAATCGGTAGACATTATGTATGGAGTCACGATGGTACGCGGGATTTCAAGGGTGGTGCCGGTCGATTTCAGAGCCCTCGAAACGCTTTCCTAAGGGCGTTTTCAACGGAGATACCCTCTCTAATTACCAGGGTTTTCTTTAGCATAAGGTGTTTATGCTTGCGCCCCTTGTGTAAGTTCTTTAAGTACATCTAAACATCGATTTATAGTAGACAAGTGGGTCCTAAAAGATAAAACTGCCAGACGGATATAGATTGTTCCGTCAATAGTGGTGGACGACAGAAAAACCCTACCATCTTCCTTTACCCGATTGACAAGGTCTAGATTGTACGCATTTGCTTCGCCAACTTTGGGAACGTAACGATAAATCATAACGGACAACTCTGGATAAGGGCCTACTTCGAAACCGTCTATTTGTTGAATAGCCTCATAAAAGTACCTACAAAGCCATATTTTTTCTTGTAAAGCAGCCCTAAATGGGGCGATTCCAAATAATTGAAGGGGCAGCCAAAGACGCAAGCCTCTAAAGGGTTTGGTTAATTCGGGGGATAAATCGGCAGGAGATAATTCTTCTACATCATCAAAACTATCTTGCATGTAGTTTGCTTGCATATGATGTGCATCGTACAAGAGTTTGGCGTCTCTCACCAAAACAGCACCACTTCCGTAGGGCAAAAACAACCCTTTGTGTGGGTCTATAACGATTGAATCTGCTTTTTCTATCCCTTTCATTTGCTCTTTAATTTCGTCGGTCAAAATAAAAAAGCCTCCATAGGCTGCATCTACATGCATCCACAATTCATTTGCTTTGCAAATTGTACTAATAGCTTCTAAAGGGTCAATAGCCCCTGTATCTGTTGTGCCTGCCGAAGCCATTACTAAAAAGGGTATCAATCCGTCCTCTTTATCTTTCTTGATACAAGTCGCTAAAGCCTGTGCATCCATTCTAAAATGTTTATCCATCGGAACCTCGCGTTGTACAAGATCATACAATCCCGCTATTTTAATAGATTTTTTGGTGCAATGATGCACTTGCTTAGTCGAATAAATAACCGCTTTTTCAAAATCTCTCGCCTTTAATTTTTTGTAATCTCTAGCGGTAACAATGGCAATTAAATTAGCAATTGAGCCACCTGATGTCAGGTTGCCGCCGGCCTTCTTGGGGAATCCAAAAAGTTCGCACATCCATCGAATTAAGATATTTTCTATTCGTACTGCACCGGGATTGGCATAAAAAACACCTGCATAGCGATTGGTAATATCGGCAAGGTAGTCGCCGAGTGCAGCGGGGTAAATACCGCCCCCGGGTATATAGGCAATGTGTCCACCTGATGCAGGGTTTAAACCAGGCCTGTCTACATTATATTCGATCAAGTCTATTAGCTGTTGAATACTACGTCCTTGCTCTGTCACTGGAAAATCGAGTAATTGAATACCCTTGTCTTGCGTTACCTGATAGGCTTTGCCCGCTTCAATGTTGTCTAGGAATGATTCAGCATAGTCTACCACAGCTAACCGCATTTGTGCCCGCTTTGCAGCATTAGGTTCTAGCTGCAGTGCAATAGATTC
Organism: uncultured Aureispira sp.; assembly: GCA_905480485.1. Lineage (GTDB taxonomy): Bacteria > Bacteroidota > Bacteroidia > Chitinophagales > Saprospiraceae > Aureispira. The sequence goes on along the minus strand of CAJQQM010000005.1, from coordinate 38,195 downwards.
GAGTTGTTTAATTTTTTCAATCATAAATTTAAATCTTAAAAAATAACATAGACACCGCAAAATAAATGGCGCAATCAATAGTTTTTTGGTTTGTGTCCTGAAAATGAATTAGTTTTTTCTCGAAATCGGAACACCCAACCGAATTCTGTAAAGGTAGGAAAAGGATATAAATAAAGCCGCCCAAGTAATGGCTAATTCAAAAAAAATTGACAGTAAACGGATGCAATATTTAATATATCACCAACACAATATAAGCCTCTAAAAGCTCGGAATTTAGTTCTGACCGGTAAGCAAAACATATAAATTACTATGTTATCATACAAAATAAGCAATCAAATGGTTGATAATTGTCAATTAATGCAGTTTTGTCTGCATTTCATTTATTATTTGGGCTCTAAATTGACAAGCATATTTTTATTCTTTATATTAATGGTGTATATTGGCAGTATTATAAACCCAATGACAGTTTCGAACTTCTAGAAGCTTGTTAATCTCTAAATTTTAATTATTTCGCACATGAATATTTCAATAATTGGTACCGGATATGTAGGTCTGGTTACGGGTACGTGCTTTGCCGAAACAGGCAATGATGTTATCTGTGTTGATATCGATGAAAAAAAAGTTGAAAAAATGAAAGCCGGCGTTGTCCCTATCTTCGAACCTGGCTTGGAAGTGTTGTTCGAAAGGAATACCAAAAATGGACGCCTCAAATTTACAACCGATTTAGCTTCTTCTGTAAAAGCCTCGCAAATTATCTTTTTGGCATTGCCTACTCCTCCGGGAGAAGACGGTGCAGCCGACCTTTCTTATGTACTTGGCGTCGCTGATCAACTGAGTCGTATTATTACAAAATATACCGTAATAGTAGACAAAAGTACGGTTCCTGTTGGTACTGCCGAAAAAGTACATGCTTTACTAGCTCAGAATTTAGATGAGGATTTGTTTGATGTTGTATCCAATCCTGAGTTTTTGCGTGAAGGTGTTGCCGTACCCGACTTTATGAAGCCTGACCGGGTTGTCATCGGGACAAGTTCGGCCAAAGCCCAAAAGTGATGGAACAGTTGTACCGTCCTTTTGTCTTACAAGGTAATCCCATTTACTTTATGGACGAACGTTCGGCAGAAGTAACAAAATACGCGGCCAACTCATACTTAGCCACCCGTATTTCTTTTATGAATGAAATAGCCAACCTCTGTGAACTAGTAGGTGCTAATGTAGATCATGTTCGCAAGGGCATGGGGTCTGATGGTCGAATTGGTAAACGATTCCTTTTTGCCGGTATTGGATACGGGGGGAGTTGTTTTCCAAAAGATGTCAAAGCCTTGGCCAAAACATCCGATAGTAATGGCTATGATTTTCAGATTCTTAGATCAGTGATGGATGTCAATAGGAAACAAAAACTTCGTATGGCTCAAAAAATGTCTGATTTTTACCAAGGCAATCTAAAAGGAAAAGTAGTCGCCTTGTGGGGTTTAGCATTTAAGCCTAATACCGATGATATTCGCGAGGCACCGGCCCTTGAAACTATTCAGCAATTGCTGGATGCTGGCGCAGAAGTGCGTGCTTTCGATCCGGAAGCAATGGACAATGTAAGGGCTGTAATAGGGGACAAAATTACGTTTACAGATTCCAAATATGAAGCGACGAACGGAGCGGATTGTTTGGCAATTATGACGGAATGGAATGAGTTCAGAAACCCTGATTTTGGAGAATTGAAAAATCAATTAAATGATAATGTCATTTTTGATGGCCGTAATCTCTATGATTTAGATATTGTTAAAGATGCTGGTTTGGCCTATCTAAGTATTGGTCGCCTACCGGTTAATGTAGCGCTAGCCAACAATAAAGTATCTATCTAATCTAAACCTAACTAATAAAAGGAGTATGAAAAGAGTATTAATAACAGGAGCTGCCGGCTTTTTGGGCTCACATCTGTGCGACCGATTTATTGCCGAAGGCTACCGAGTCGTCGGTATGGATAATTTGATTACCGGTAATATGGATAATATCGAACACCTCTTTGAATTGGAACAATTCGAATTTTATCACCACGACGTGTCTAAGTTTGTTCATGTGCCCGGTCATTTGGATTATATTTTACATTTTGCCTCCCCTGCAAGTCCGATTGATTATTTAAGAATTCCCATTCAGACCCTCAAAGTGGGGTCTTTGGGCACACATAATTTGCTTGGATTGGCCAAATCCAAACAAGCTAGAATTTTGGTGGCTTCAACTTCTGAAGTTTATGGGGATCCTTTGGTACATCCACAAAAAGAAGACTATTGGGGTAATGTTAATCCGATAGGGCCTCGTGGTGTTTATGATGAAGCTAAACGCTTTCAGGAAGCGATAACAATGGCTTACCATACTTATCATGGGTTAGAAACCCGAATTGTCCGTATTTTTAATACCTATGGACCAAGAATGCGTGTGGATGATGGTCGGGTATTGCCCGCTTTTTTTTCTCAGGCAATTCAAGGCAAAGAGCTCACCATTTTTGGCGATGGGTCTCAAACCCGTTCTTTTTGCTACGTAGACGATTTGGTAGAAGGGATCTATCGCTTACTTTTAAGCGATTGTCACATGCCCGTTAATATCGGAAATCCCGACGAAATTACCATAGGCGATTTTGCGCAGGAAGTCCTTGATTTGGTTGGTAATGGCAGTATATCTTACCACCCTCTACCCGAGAATGACCCTAAACGCAGGCGCCCTAATATTGATAAAGCCAAAGACATTTTGGGCTGGTCTCCAAGTATCGATAGGGCTGAGGGCATAAGACGTACCTATGAATATTTCAAAAAAGTAGTACCTTTAAACAACTAATTTGTTCATCACAAAGATATTTGACTAAAGTATCTTTCCAAATATACCTATTATCCAATGAAACAAACAGTATTAATCACAGGCGGTGCGGGTTTTATCGGCTCTCATGTCGTTCGGTTATTTGTTGAAAAATACCAAGATATTCACATCATTAATCTTGACAAATTGACCTATGCAGGGAATTTAGAAAATTTAAAGGATATCGATAACTGTGCTAATTATACCTTTGTAAAAGGAGATATTGTTGATCGTAGCTTCGTCGAAAACCTTTTTGAGCAATATCAATTTGATGGAGTCATTCACTTAGCCGCTGAGTCTCATGTAGATCGTTCGATCAGCAATCCTCTAGAGTTTGTTGAAACCAATATTATTGGTACGGTCAATTTGCTGAATGCTGCCAAAAAATCTTGGGGCGATGACTTTAGCAACAAACGATTTTACCACGTTTCTACCGATGAGGTTTACGGTACACTCGGAGCTACAGGTTTGTTTACCGAAGAAACAGCTTACGATCCACGGTCTCCTTATTCCGCATCTAAGGCAAGCTCAGACCATTTAGTAAGGGCTTATTTTCATACCTATCAGTTGCCGGTTGTTATTTCTAATTGCTCCAATAATTATGGGTCACACCAATTTCCTGAAAAACTAATTCCATTGTGTATCAACAATATCAAAGAAGGTAAACCGCTTCCGATTTATGGCGATGGTAAATACACAAGAGATTGGTTGTGGGTTAACGATCATGCCCGAGCTATTGATACTATCTATTTCAACGGTGTTTTAGGACAAACCTATAATATTGGCGGACATAATGAATGGAAAAATATTGATTTAGTACATTTACTATGCGATTTGATGGATATAGAATTAGGTAAGACAGAGGGTACTTCTCGTCAACTCATTACTTTTGTGACCGATAGGCAAGGCCACGACCGTCGTTATGCCATTGATGCGGCTAAAATTGAGGCCGTTTTGGGCTGGAAACCTTCGGTGACCTTTCAGGAAGGGCTAAAAAATACGGTCCAATGGTATTTGGCCAACCACGAATGGTTAAAGAATGTTACATCGGGTAATTATCAAAAATATTATCAAGATCAATACAACGATTAATACATATATGGACTTCTCCTTGGAGAAGTCTTATTTTTTAGTTTATTTTGAACATATGAAATCATTTATTTTTTTTGGATGTCTACTTTTGTCTATGCTTCAGTCCTCAATCCTTTTGGGGCAGGATCCTGTTGTGCCCGAAGTAGCCCCTGAAATTGACCCTGTCGTTGCTGAAAAGCTCAAAGAGGTAGCTGACAAAGTAAACACTTCTGAGGATAATACTGATGATACGACGGATCCTAACAGCAATCTACTCGAGAATGATGAAGATAAAGAGGATGAGGAGCGCAAAATAAAATTCGATGCACGGCAATCAGAACTGCCGGATGCAAGAATATGGGGTCAGCAATATTTCAGAGATCAATCTATTTCTTTGTTTACGCGATCTAGAGATATTAAAGCTATTGATAGTTACCTCTTGGGTATTGGAGATGAGCTCGCAATAACCGTCTGGGGGGCCACCGATTACAGTGCCTCCGTAGCGATAGACGAAGAAGGCTTTATTAGCCTAACCAATCCAACGAAAGGCGTTCATATTCCACGATTGTATATTCGGGAGATGAAATATTCAGATGCCAAAAAAGCCATAGAGGAACGATTGAAGAATCATATGAATCTATCGAATTCGCAATTATCGATCGAGCTCAACTATTCTCGCTCGCTGACTGTAAATATAACCGGAGAAGTATTTAATCCTGGTTCTTATACTTTTCCCGCAGTCAATACAGCATTCAATGGTTTGGTGGCTGCAGGAGGGCCCTCTCAAATTGGTTCGGTACGTAAAATCAAAGTGGTTTCTTCAGAGTATGAAACAAGAACCCTAGATGTATATAAGTTTTTGAATAATCCCAATACGGCGGATGATTTTTTTCTATTTAATAATGATTATATCTACGTTCCTTTAGCCGAGAGAGTGGTACAAATAGAAGGTTCTATAGAGCGACCTTTTTTTTATGAACTGATTGATGGAGAAAATTTGATTCAATTGATTGACTATGCCGGTGGATTAAAATCAGATGCCTACCGCCGAAATATTCAAATATTACGTTATGAAAATGATGAGGAAAAATTAATTGATGTTAATTTGTCCGAATTGATGCGACAAAAGAAAAACTTCCCCTTATTAAATGGTGACCGTATCACTATCAATCCAATTAAGCAAGCCTTTTCCAATTACATAACGGTTGTAGGTGCTGTCAAATTACCTGGAACCTATCAGTTACAACAAGCATCAACTATTTACGATGTGCTCATGAAAGCAGGTGTAATTCGTTCTGCAGTAATGGAAAGAATTTATATCAAAAGACTTAGAGAGGATTTGTCGATTAATTATATTGCGATTAATGTACACAATGTTTTAGATAACCCTGGTTCTGTCGAAAATATCGCCTTAAATCCATTTGATGAAATTGAAGTAAAGTACAAGTCTGATTTTATAGATAAATATCAGGTTAAAATATTTGGAGCGGTGCGCAAACCCGGTAAATACGAGTACAGTGACAGTCTTTCGCTCAATGATTTGTTGTATATGTCTAATGGTATACGACGCGAAGCATCTAACAGTTACATCGAAGTTTCGCGACTAAAAATAGATGACACGGGCAATAAAACCTTTGTTAAAATTAAACGATTAGATATTGAAGGGGACCCACAAAATTTAAAAGTTGTGTCTGGAAACGAATTCAAACTAAAACCTTACGATCAGGTTTTTGTCCGTAAGTCTAAAGAGTTTGAAACGATAGAAAATATCTGGATTGAAGGAGAAATTAATTGGCCTGGCATCTATGCAATCGCCAAAGAAAATGAACGTGTTTATGATGTAATCAAACGCGCAGGGGGGTGGACAAATCTTGCTTTTTTGAAAGGAGCGAAATTAATCCGTAAAGAGGAAGGTTTAGTGTTATTGGATTTAGAATCGCTGCAAGCTGAAGGCGTAAATTCAAAGTTTAATTATATTCTTAAAAAGGAAGATAGGATAGTCATCCCTAAAATACGTGATTTGGTATCTATTGCGGGTAGAATTAACCATCCTATGGTTAAAGAAAATGCAGAAATTGATCAGAAAAAGCTAGATTTGGAACTAGAAAAGGTGAAAACTGAAATAGAAAAAAAGGAAATTCTGCTCGACCGTTTTATTGCAGAAACTAAAAATCCCAGAAAAATAAATATCCCCTTTCATCCCAATAAACGGGCTGCTTTTTATGTTCGTGAATACGGGGCAGGTATCGATTGGAAATTAGGGGGACGAAAACGACTGATATATGTTCGTTATGCCAATGGTTTAGTCAAAAAAACACGGTCTATTTTATTTTTTAAAGTGTATCCTAAAGTAGAAAAGGGCGCTATGGTTTACGTAGACTCAAAAATCAAAAAAGTCCGAAAAGATCGTAAACCAATCGATTGGTACAAAGTAGTGACCGATACTTTTGCGCTTATTGTTTCTGGCTTTACCGTATACGCTTTAGTAAATGCTCTAAGATAGTTATTAACTATGGATGGTTCAGATGTGAATACAACAGAAAAATCGATAAAAGAACAGCTTGAACTTTTCTTATCGATTCTAAAAGCCTATGGATTCGAAGTCTTAAAATACTCTTGGTTGATCTTAATATGTGCGCTTTTGTTGGGTTACTACATGCGTAATCGTAAACTCAAGGATCCTACAATATATACTGCTGATTTTTCGTTTAAATTTAACGATTTGATTAAAGAAGAACAAAATTCTATTTCTACTTTGTTTGGAGGAGGAGGAAGTGGTTCAGTTAGCCTAACGATTAACAAGCTCAAAGAAATCATCTTTACCCGTAAGATTTTTATTAATTTTTTATTTAGAGAAATAGATTTTGGTGTCGGTGATGTACGTAAAACCGATTTTATAATCAATCATTACCTGCGTAATTTTTACTACAAAAATGATAACAATACCAATTACTACTTCAAAACAGATTCTATAAACCCTTACGATCGAAGGGGGAATTACTTGCTCAAGTATGTACACAGAATCTTGGTAAGAGACAATCTCATCATAGACCCGGTAGGGACTATTATACACCTTAAAGCCAAATCTAAATCCGAAGAGTTTGCCTATATTTTGTCTTTGCGTTTATACAGTGAGATAGAGTCTTACTACAATAATACAACTATCGAAAAAAAGAAACGCTTTTTTGAAATGGCTGATAAACGCACCCAAGAATTATCCATTCAACTTAGCACAGCAGAAGAAAATTATATTCGCTACAAAAACTCAAATAGTGCCGAAGCCATAGGTCGAAATAATATTCTTATCAAGACTCAAAAACTATCAACTGAGCTTAAAAAAGCAACAGAATCCTACTTTAACGCTCAAAAAACACGTGATGCTGCAGAAGAGGCTTTTGAAAGTCAGAAACAGACTACTGTTTTTATGATTATTGATCCTCCGCTTTTTCCCTTAGATGTTTACATTCCTAATCCATTTGTACATATGTTACTTGGGGCCTTTTTAGGAGGCGGATTAATATTTGTTTTAGTTTTAGTGCGTAAATTTATAAAGGATGCTTTCGCTAATGATTTCAATAAAATAGCAACAGAAGAAGCAACCACATCGGATAGTTTAACCTAAATATCAAAATAGATATGTTCAACATTAATACAGATGAATTAATCAACAAGGTGCTGTCTATGTCGATGGAATATGCCCCTAAGTTACTGTTGGGTTTGTTGGTGTTTTATTTAGGGTTTAAGCTAATTGATAAGTCGATGGCAATCTTAGAAAAGATGATGCGGGCCAACAAATTCGATGAGGATTTAAGGCCTTTTATCATTACCTTATTGGGCCTTTTGCTAAAGCTAATCGTATCGATTAGTGCGATTGATATTTTGGGCATCGAAACTACATCATTTGTTGCGATGTTGGCAGCTGCCGGCTTTGCAGTTGGATTAGCCCTGCAAGGGTCTCTCAGTAATTTTGCAAGCGGTATTCTCATCCTCTTTTTCAAACCCTTTAGAACGGGAGATATGATTAGCATCGGGGATTACATCGGAAAAGTAAAGGAAATTCAAATATTTAATACGGTATTGATTACGATTCATCAACGATTAATTGTTATTCCAAATTCAACTCTTACCTCCGAAATTATTGAAAATATTACGGGTGCAGGGGTCATTCGGGTCGATTTAAGCTTTGGAATTGGATATCAAGACGATATCGACAAGGCAAAAGAAGTTATTTGGACGGTTATTAAGGGTTGTCCATTTTTAGTGCATAACAACGAAAAAGAACACCAAATTCTAGTCGAAAAACTAAACGATAGTTCGGTAGATTTGGCCGTATGGGTTTGGGCAAATGGTGCCGACTACTGGGATGCTTTTTATTTTATGCAGGAATATGTCAAAAAAGCCTTCGACCTTGAAGGAATTTCGATACCTTTTCCTCAGATGGATGTTCATGTACATCGATAGTTTGCGGTTGTTCATTTGTTTATTTTCAATTTCTTTTCAAAATCATCCAGATTGCTCTAATCGATTGAATAGTTCAAATCATTTGATGGTTGCTTCTGTACAGGCAGACACCAACTTATTCTATCGCGAATGAGATTTATAAAATAAGCTACATTTGACGCTTTCTAGCCCAATTGATTATTTGGGTATTATGGATTAGATAAATAACCGCGCCATCTACCCAAATATTTATCCTGGATTTCAGGGGGCAGCATCTATCAATCGTTGTTCTTGGATTAATACTAATTTTTGACGGGCATTACTAAGCGGTATGATTCCGACAGTTCAATTTTATTGGACATACAATCAGTCAAAATAATTTCAATTTAAATTGCTTTCTGTTATATTAGACGCAGGTTCTTATCGTATTGATTGGGGCGACCAAGATAGCTTCGACAGACTACTCCACGCCAATTTTACACTATCAGCAACCAACGAAATTTTATATTGCGTAGGGCTGTGGGATATATAATGGATTCAGTATCCAAGACAAATAATGGGTCTTTCTAATACGCTAAACCCGATTATAAATGTGTTTTTGACGATCGAAACCCTTTTTAAGCTTAATAGGATTAAATGTCGACATTTCAAGCTGTAAACAAAGACAGCATCATTGTTTTTCTTTTTTCAGTGATAGAACAACCCCAATTGCTGTTTTCGACCTCTTTTAAACAAGGGTCAATCTAAATTGTTGATAGTAATACTATTATTGAGTAGATTGCTGCAGATGCCATCGATTATACTTGGCATGTTTCTAGTTCGGGGCTATCCAAAATTTTAAATTTACCCAAGGCAGTATACCGCCTAGAAAAAAATAATGTACCGTTAATATGAATCTCAATTCGGTTCAATATCTTTTAACAATCGAACGTTAAACAACGAATTTCTTACCTATTAAAATAGTTTTTTATGGAAGTGATTTGCGCGGTCTCTATACCTACACTAGGCCAGTATCACAACAAAAAAAATCTATCTACGTTAAAGATTTCTACAAAGGGGTTGTTTTTGGGCTATTAAAGACCATTTTTATCGATTTATTGTCCGATAATGAGTCTTTTTTTTTGAATTGTAAAACGAAAGCTTAAATTAGCAGAACAACATTTAAATCGATAGAATATTTTTTTAAAAATTTAAGCTTCGGCCTAATAACAAAACACTTCATTATCTGATATGCAAGATTTCTTAAACCATTTATGGGGATACTTTATCAATCTTAGTGATATTATTCATCCTTTGAGTTTTGTCATTAATCTCATTGTTTGTACACTTTTAGCGATGTTTGTGGCCAAGTTTTATGTCTATTATGGTAATGCGGTATTGAATCGTGCCCGCTTTGCGTCTAATTTTGTGCCCCTCGCCCTAACGACTATGTCTATTATGGTGATTGTCAAGCCTTCAGTAGCTCTATCTTTAGGTTTAGTAGGAGCCTTGTCAATTGTCCGATTTAGAGCGGCTATTAAAGATCCGGAAGAATTAACCTACCTTTTCTTAACTATTGGTGTTGGTTTGGCTACGGGTGCCGATCAGCCACTTATTGCCATCATTGTCGTCTGTTTTATTCTTTTATTTTTGTATTTGTCCAAAAAAATGGGCAATCAACCATCTTTCAAACAAGAAGATCGTTTTTATGTAAATGTAACAACCGATCTATCTGATGTCGTGAAAGTACACGATGCACTCAAAAATCACTTCAATTTCATCGAGCTCAAACGGCTAGACACCTTCGAAACCGGTTTAGACCTTAGTTTTATTTGTAAAGGCAGTACAATACAAAAAATACAAGATGCTAAGGAATCCTTAACTTCTTTATCTTCTGCGACCAAAATATCGATTATTGATCAGCCTGATTTGATTGTATAATGCGCTACGAACGTAAATATAAAATTGAAAATGTAGCCTTGGATGTAATTATTCAAGCCCTAAAAATGCATCCTGCAGGTCTTTCTAAAATTTATCCTGATCGTCAAATAAATAATATTTATTTTGATACGCCTGGACTAACCACCTATAAAGAAAATGTAATGGGCATTGCTAATCGCGACAAATATAGAGTGCGATGGTATGGATGGGATGCATTTTTTATTGATAGGCCAAGGCTTGAAATCAAACACCGGCGCAACAACGTCGGCCACAAAACAATCTATGAGGTAGCTCCTTTTTCGTTTGACAATCTTCGCCCTATCACGCAAGAAGTAAATGCATTAAGCGGGACCTTTGCCTTGTTGCAGCCTGCCCTTCAAAATTCATATGTACGGGCATATTATGGTACCCCCGATAAAAAATTTAGAATAACCCTCGATTGGAACCTTGCTTATGCCTCATTACGTACCTGTAATCGATTACGTCAACATCAACAAAAAGAGCATCATGTTTTTATTTTAGAAGTAAAATACGAACAGGAAATAGAAAAAGAAGCGGATAGAATATCTCAGTTTTTTCCTTTTAGGGCGACCAAAAATTCTAAATATGTTACCGGCATCGAAAAATGTTGGTAATCTGTACTAAAGTTGTCTCAAAATTACATCTTTCAAATACGGATTTTCAAAATTACTTTTCTCTCCAATTTTATGATAGCCATCAGACACAAAACGCACACTAAGGGCTTTCTGGTATTTATTGGATAAGGCCTGAACTAAAGATAAAATTTGTAGAATGCGTTCCGGCGATTCATCGATTCCTATTGGATAGGTATCGATGCCGATACCGGAATGTAAGGATAAGAAAATAGTTCTTTCTATATTAAATGCTCCTTTTTCATAGCATTTAGCCAGTTCAAAATCTTCAAGGCAGGGGAACATCAACCCACATAAACCGATAGGTTTGGGATTTTCTTTTTTGATGAAATTTGAAATTTGTGTAAAAAAATCACTGGTGCATAGCTTGCCTAAAGGACCAACTTGTTGCTGGGCAAAATGTATAAAACTTCCCGCACCATCAAACAAAGGAGCAATAGAACTATCGATGCCCAAAAAGTCGGGAAATTCTGCAAATGTGCCAGCAAGTTCGTTCCAGACTTCAAGCATAGATTTCATCCAAGTTTGGCTGTCGGGACAAATAGCAGCTAAATTAGTTGCTTGCAATCCAATCGAAAAACCGGTTTTGTCATAATGAGTAGATGGGAAAAAAGGGCTGTTGTTGGCAGCACCAAAGCTAAAGCAAAAATGGAAAGTTTTATCAGCAGATGTATGGATTATTTTTTTTAAAATATCAACGGCATCCATGTCTACCTTTTTTTGGAGCTGAAGATTACAACTAATTGGAAGTTTGGATTCCAAGAACGAAGGCAAAATCGCCTTCATTTGAATCAGGTTTAGACTTCCTAGAGCATATAAATAAGGTAGTTGTTGGTCAAATTCAGCCTCAATTGCCTCTATCGATGTATTGCGAAAGCAAAGGCGCTGTGTTTGTATCTGAAATTTATTTGCCTGTAGCAAATCGGCAATTTCTTGATGTTTTATGACAGCCTCATTTTTATTGGGGCTTGGGCTAAACAAACAAATACTTCTAATTATTTTTTCCAAAGCAAGTTATTATATGTTAGGTGGCTTATTTTTGTAGATTTAGAGCTTCTTTATGCAGTAAAACGGCTACAGTTTTTAATCTAAAGTAAGCGCTTGAGAGATATAAAAAACCTTTTTTTGCATTGGATGTTCCCCAAGAGTTTTTAACCTTATAATATTTTGTGCCTCGTTTGTCATAGGCTATTCCCGTAAGATGCATTAGGTGGTCATCAGTTGTTTGTTTATTTTCAAAACACACTTGACGCATGGCTTGGTCAACGGTTTTCTCTGCGCCGGGGCTTTCCCACAAATCATCTCGGTCAGCTTCTACAGGAACAATTGCTAAGCCTTTGGCATGTCTAAAGCCTTTTTCGCTAACATCTCCATCCCAGGCAACGGTAAAGCCATTTTTAAGGGCTTTATCGACTAGGTTTTCAAGGCTGTCAATAGGAATATTTAGATAGCTACCGTTGGAATAATTGTCCGGAATTTCTAAGACGAAATTTGTGTAGAAGGGATGGTGTGTAAAAGAGGTGATAGAGATATAATTATCAGGGTTTATTTCAAGGAATTTAGCAAATTCTTGTGGGCTGTATTTTTTACCTTTGTAGTCAAAAGAAGCAGGGACTTGCCCCAAATAGCTATCTAAGATACCATTCATAGCTGCTTTCCATTGCGGACTTAATGTTTTGCGTCGGTTAAGCCCATCCAAAAAACCTTTGCTAGCAGCAAGTAGCTCTCCATGGTCATGGCGTTTGTTTGCGTTTAGTTTTCCACTAAAAGCGGTTTCCGGAATGATACCGACCTGACGAAGGGCATTGATGACGTCGTGCGACAAACTACCTTCGCTAAAGTTAGCCTTACCTTGTCTTAATATATAATTTTGTGCCTTATCTAGGTAGGTGGCTCGAACACTATACATTTCAGATAAGTCAATGTTGAGTTGTTTAGTTCTCCAGATTTCAGACTCTAAAAAAGAGGTGGTTGCAAAGCTCCAACAAGTACCCGTACGGTCTTGATCTTTTATGGTGGAACAGTGCAAATCACTGGAAGGTTTAAAGGTATATTGAGCTTGAATACTAAAGCAAAAAAACAGGCTAGAAAGCAATACTAAAAAGGACATGGTCTTCATTTTTTGTAAGGAGTTTTAATATTTAAATCAAAATGCTCGTCAATATACCATTATTTGATTAATTTAATTGTGTATCGTTCTTTGCAGTCAGATGTATCTCTGTTTTTCTGGGCAAAAGTGCTTATAAACCTACAGTCGGATATACAAGCTGTAGTCTAAACAACTTTGCCCAAACTTTTTTTTGATTCAAGATCAGTTTAATCTAAAATTAATCCTATTTCTAATAAAATATATTTAAAATCTTAAAGCCAGTATATTTCATTATTTATACCAAATAGCGTAATTTAATATCTCGATAAAAGTCATCTATTTTTAAATGCCCATTAAGCCCTACATATTTCTTCTACTGTTTAGCTTGGCGACTACTTTAGTGGTTGGGCAATCGTATTCTGCGAATATCCGAAAACTATCCATCCAAGATGGTTTATCCAATCGCTTTGTCCGGAATACTTTTCAGGATTCAAAAGGGTTTATTTGGTTGGCCACTAATTACGGCCTCAACCGATACGATGGCTACAATTTTAAGTTTTTTACCAAAGAAACGCACGGTTTGTCTAGCAATGTTGTTAGCAATATATACGAAGATGGCGATACTTGCTTGTGGATTACTTACTTGGATGGTGTAAAAGGAAAACCATTGGATAAAGTGGATATCCTCAACCTCAATAGTCTAGAAATCGTTTCTTTCGAGCGGAAACTACTATATGCTGCTCCCTTTAAACTTTCAGCGGTCAAACGATTTTATCAAACACCCGAACTTGGGATTTGTTTGCTCACAAAAAAAAATACTTTATATGAGTACACCAAAGACAATCAGTTTGCCAAACTGTTAGATTTACCCGATTTGAAATTAGAGCTCAATAATATTTTATTTTCAGAACGATCGATTTGGATGTCATTGGAGGGCTTAATTTTACATTACGATCGAAAGGGTAATTTGCTCGAAAAAATCAAAGTCCCTTACAGAAAAGTGATGGACTGGCATTTGGAAGGGTCTACCTTGCAAGGTTATGCCCGAAGCAGGCAAGATAGTTTACTAAAATTCATCAAACCCTTGCTCGAGCCATTTCAAACTACTGTTTTGCGCTCGTTTTCTCAAGAAATCAAGCCCTTAAATAAGTTTAGTTTGTTAAGGCAGGCTCCGAATGCTTTGCTTTGGTACAACGACAATAAAAATGCAAAACTGTACAGTGCCGAAGGGAAAATGATATACGATTTTTCAGAACACCTCCCGGATCGCTCAATTCACAAAGTGTTCAGTGTTTTTTTTGACAACAATAATGGTACTTGGGTTAATACAACAAATGGGGTATTTTTGTTAACGATACAACCCAACAAATTCTATAGTTACCTCTACAAAGATAAATTTATCCCTGGGTCCAAGGCCTATAGCATACGAGGTATGAAAGAGGATGAAGATGGTTTTTTGTATGTGAATACCTATTCAGGCCGTCAAAAAATAAATCTCAAAACAGGAAAGGTACGTCCGATTCTAGATGCTGAACCTGAGCTTGATGTGTACAAAGACGCTGACAGTACCTTGTGGTTTTCTGGACAAAACGACTATGTCGAAAAATTAAAACCTACAGACCGAGTACCCGAACGTATATTGTTTAATAGAGATGATTCTATTCCGGCAGGTCAGCCGATGAATATTAAATTTTATAGAGACTGCTATAATAGAATGTGGATGGGCACATCAAGGGGAGTATATTACTACGATAAAATCTCAAATCTTTTTGTAAAAATAAAAGCGAAGGGGCGGCTAATATCCCTTAATAAAAGTAGTGTTTATGGCTTTTTGGAAGATAGGCTTCAGCAAAATTTATACATTGCATCTTCTTCTGGAATCTATCAATTTAATTACAAGGCCAAAGCGATTACCAATGTTTTTAATTCTACTCAAAAAGGAAAGTATTATATTCCACACGATTATATTTACTGTATACATCAAGACAAAGATGATGATAATTTTTGGGTAGGTACCAACGAAGGTGGCTTGATTAAGTGGAATCCTAAAAATGGTAAATACGAGCATTTTACAGTGGTAAATGGATTGTCGGATAATGTGATTTATGGTATTTTAGAAGACGGTAACGGCTACCTATGGATGAGTTCTAATTATGGTATTATGCGCTTTAACAAACTGACCTATTGGTGTAATACCTATTTGTCAAGAGAGGGCGTAAGCAATAATGAATTCAATTTTATATCTTATTATCAGTCTCCGACAGGTCGCTTTTATTTTGGAGGTATTAACGGAATTGTAGCTTTTTATCCCAATGATTTTATCAAAAAAGAGGCGATTGATATTCCTTTACATGTAATTTCGTACGAATGCCTCAAACGAAATGCCGAAAGTTTAGAAGATAGAACGAGTTTCCTTAAGAATACGAACAAAATTACTTTAGCACCGAATGATAACTTTTTTAGGTTGTCTTTTTCTATGTTGGATTATCGCAATCCTATGTCAACCATCTATGGGTACAATATAGAAGGTTCTGTGACGGGTTGGCAATACACCGACGAAAATGAAATTCGAGTAAATCGACTGCCCTATGGCAAATATACATTGATTGTAAAAGCGCAGAATTTCGAAGGGCAGTATGCTTCTAACGAACTACGCATACCGATTGAATTAAATATACCCTTTTACAAGACCTTGCAATTTATGATTTGGATGGCGGTGTTGTTTGCAGGTTTGGTGCTGTTAGGGGTGCGGCTACTCATCAAAAATTCGGATAAAAACAAGCGTTACCTTGAACAGAAAATTGCTAGCAGAACTCAAAAGCTACTCGAACGTGAACAAGATTTATTAAAAGCTAAAGAAGAAGCTGAAAAATCTTCGCATGCGAAAGCCGAATTTTTATCCATCATGTCGCATGAAATCAGAACCCCGATGAATGCAGTAGTTAACCTTACAAATTATCTTATTGAGGATGAACCTTCTAGTCATCAAATTGAAAATTTAAACATTTTGAAATTCTCTGCCAATAATTTATTGGCTATTATCAATGATGTACTTGATTTCAATAAAATAGAATTAGGGAAAGTTGATTTCGAACGTATAGAATTTGATTTGCTTGGCTTATTAGATAGCATTCACTACAGTATGAATGTCAACGCCATGAAGAAAAAAATTAGCCTTTTTCTTGATGCGGATATTCCACTCGTCAACCTCTTGATTGGGGACCCTAACCGCCTAACTCAAATCCTGAATAATTTAGTTAGTAACGCTATCAAATTTACCGAAAAAGGTAAAGTGACGTTGCGCCTGCGCATTTTGAATGAAAGTTACAAAGATGTTCAGATAAAATTTGAAGTTATAGATACCGGGATAGGCATCGATGACTCTCAAATTGATTTTATATTTAATATGTTTACGCAAGCGGCCTCTAACACCACCCGTAAATACGGTGGTACAGGCCTTGGTCTTGCGATTACCAAACGACTTTTGCAGTTGCAAAATTCTGATATTGAATTAGATAGTAAAATTGGAATAGGCTCTAACTTTTTCTTTGTATTAAACTTCAAAAAGGGGGTATCTATCAATGCCAAAAGAGTATTGGGTGTGCCCCGCGAAAATGAAGCAAAATCTTTGATGGGTATTCGTGTCTTGGTGGTAGAAGACAACGAAGTGAACGTGATTGTTGTCAAAAAGTTTTTGAAAAAATGGGGGGTAGATTTCGCCCACGCCTCGGATGGTGTCAAAGCCCTCGAAAAGGTCAAAGAGAACCAATACGATATCATTTTGATGGATATTCATATGCCTAATATGGATGGGTACTCAGCTACGAAAGCTATCCGTATGTTGCCGGGTGAACATTACAAAAAAATCCCCATTATTGCCTTGACTGCATCAGCCTTGATGGATCACCGTGGAAGAATTTATGATGCAGGTATGGATGATATAGTGGTCAAACCTTTTAATCCTGCTGAATTGTACGATATGATGTCTAAGTATCTTTATTGATAACTAGGGCTAACAAAGAATTATGTTTTGGTTAACGAATGAAATGCAGTTTCCTCCACCTCAAAACGCTTCAGTAGAGGGTTTGATTGCCGTAGGTGGAGACTTGTCTATTGAACGCTTGTTGTTGGCCTATCAACAAGGAATATTCCCTTGGTACAATCAAAATGAACCGATTTTGTGGTGGTGTCCCGACCCAAGATTTGTCCTGTATCCCTCTGAAATAAAAGTGTCTAAAAGCATGCGAAGGATTCTCAAAAAATCAGTTTTTGACATCCGTTTTAATCAAGCGTTCGAAACCGTCATTATCAATTGTTCTATAGCCCCTCGAAATGGGCAGCGCGGTACTTGGTTGGGCGATGCTATGATTGACGCTTATACTCGTTTGCATCGAATGGGTTATGCACATTCGGTTGAAGCTTGGCAAGACGGTAAGCTAGTCGGTGGCTTATATGGTATTTCAATTGGGAAAGTTTTTTATGGAGAATCGATGTTTTCTAGAGTGTCAAATGCTTCAAAAGCGGCCTTGATACACTTGGCGCAACATTTACACAAACATAATTTTAAACTCATAGATTGTCAGGCTAAAACACAACATTTAGCTTCGATGGGAGCAAGATTTATTTCGAGAACTAATTTTTTGGAAATTTTAGAGCAAAATAAACTCGAAGAGGCTATCAATCCTCCTTGGTGAATTGCCCTTGTATATCCTTCAACGCAGTTGCCTTCTTTTTGAGCTATTTTTATTTTACGATAATGCCAAACAGTTTAGCTGTTTTTGGTGGAATTTTGTACTTTCGTAAGGTATACATATAAATATACAACAGGACGCATTTCTAGCTAATCAGGCCTTGGCAAACAAATGTTTTATCTTTGTTGGAAATCAATCATTACTACAAAAGAATGGGAAAAATAATTGCAGTTGCAAATCAAAAAGGGGGGGTAGGTAAAACAACTACTGCCATTAATTTATCAGCTAGTTTAGCAATTCTGGATTATAAGATATTACTAGTGGATGCTGACCCTCAAGCAAATGCCTCTACCGGTATTGGAGTTAATCCAGATAACCACCCAAACAACTTGTACGATTGTTTAATTAATGAGGTAGCTATTCAAGAAGCTATCGTTCGTACCGACACACCCGGCCTTGATTTAGTCCCTGCGCACATCAATCTTGTCGGTGCCGAAATCGAATTAATCAATCGTTTCAGAAGAGAGTTTGTCCTAAAAGAAGCACTTCATCAAATCAGAGATCAATATGATTTTATCCTCATTGATTGTTTGCCATCGTTAGGTTTAGTTACGGTTAATGCTTTAACGGCA
This sequence comes from uncultured Aureispira sp., assembly GCA_905480485.1. Classification (GTDB taxonomy): domain Bacteria; phylum Bacteroidota; class Bacteroidia; order Chitinophagales; family Saprospiraceae; genus Aureispira. The sequence continues at coordinate 19,855 of CAJQQM010000005.1, read as the reverse complement.
GCAGATGCTGTACTTGTACCTGTTCAATGTGAATATTTTGCCCTAGAAGGATTAGGTAAGCTAATGAATACCATACGTCAAGTCAAGACTCAACTCAATCCTGAACTCGATATAGAAGGTATTTTATTATCAATGTACGATGCGCGTTTGCGCCTTGCAAAAGAAGTGGTTCAAGAGGCACGTAAATACTTTGAAGGACGCGTTTTTGATACCATTATTCATCGAAATTCTAGAATTGCAGAGGCACCTGGTGAGGGGATGCCGGTTGCTATGTATGATGCCTCCTGCAAGGGTGCTATCAATTTTTTAAATTTAGCGCAAGAAGTCTTAAAGAAGAATAACTTAAAAGCCAAAAGAACCAAAACAAAGGCTAAAAAGAAAAAGAAATAAGGTTTTCAAAATCAGTCATACTTTCGCTTTTTTTTTCTCGATATATAATGATGTATTTGCTGAGATCTCCACTCTTTTTTTTAGGATTATTTTTTCTGATTCTACTCTATTACGGCTGCCAATCAACGGTCAGTAGCTACAACAGCCCTCTATTGCAGCTTGATAGTATGCCTTCTCCTGCAGGGCTACATAGTTCCGAACCCAACTTTACGAAAGATTCATCTGGTACTATTTATCTAAGCTGGGTTCAGTTAGAAAAGGACACTAGTTATGGGTTGTACTTTTCGGAATTAACATCAAATAAATGGTCTAAGCCTATTCAAATTATAAAGGGTAACAATTGGTTTATTAACTGGGCTGATTTTCCTACTATGTCGGCATATGGGCAACATTCATTGGCCGCACATATTCTAGTTGCACAAGAAACGGGAAAATATGCTTATGATATTCATCTAATTACCTCCGGCGACAAAGGAAAAAGCTGGTCGAAGAATAGTATCATTCCGCACCTTGATAGTACACCTACTGAACATGGTTTTTTGAGTTTACTTCCCTACAAGGACCAACTTCTTGCGATGTGGTTAGATGGAAGGAATTATTTTCTAAAAGCTGCTGGGGATAGCGTACCTACCCAAAAAATGTCCTTAAGAAGCGTCTTTCTTGGGCCTAATCAACAGTTGACTGCTCCGATGCTTATTGATTCAAATGTATGCAGTTGCTGTCAAACCGATGCCGCTATTGTTTCTACAGGTCCTATACTCGTTTATCGTGACCGAAGTGATCAGGAGATTAGAGATATAGCACAAACTAGACTTATCAATGGGGAATGGACAAGACCGCAAGCAGTCTTTGAAGATGGATGGGAGATAGGTGGTTGTCCTGTTAATGGGCCGGCAATTGACGCGAAAGATAGTCTGGTAATCGTTGCTTGGTATACCGAAGCTCATCAACAAGCTGCTGTTAAAGTTGCCTTTTCTGACAATGCCGGAGCTAGCTTTCAAAAAGCGATCCCTATCAACGCTTTTGAGCCGATTGGTCGAGTGGATGTCGTCTTGTTAGCCGATGGTTCAGCAATGATTAGTTGGCTTGAACAATCATCGAAGGATGCATCTCTAAAGCTTACAAGGGTGTTTCAAGACGGTCGAATTGATGCACCAATATCTGTCCTTAAGACAAAGTCAGCCCGTTCTAGCGGGTTTCCAAAAATGATTGAACAGCAGGGTCTACTTTATTTTGCATGGACTCAACTAGGCGAAAACCCACAGGTTAGAACTTCCTACATGAAAATTCAATAAATCAACAAAACCAATAGATTGAGACCAAACTAAGCTTTGTTGTCTGTAATAGTGGGCTTAAATTTTTTCAATTAGAAGACATTTGCTGGCAAGGTCTACACCTTTATAGGCTTTTTTTGGGTTTAAACCACTTGCGTAGCATTATTGGAATGATTAAAATGTCGCAAACAAACGCTGAAATTAAGGTCGAACTCATCAACATCCCTATCCGAAAAGCGGGTGGACTGCTTGAAAGATACAAGCTTAAAAAGCCAAAAAATAAGATAATAGTGGTAAAACAAATGGCTTTTCCAGTTTCGACCAAGGTAATTCGTATTGCTTCCTCCGTATCGATTCCTTTGTCGATTGTAAGTTTAAATTTACTCAATAAGTGGATGGTATCATCAATAGCAATACCAAAGATGATGGCAAATACGATAGCTGCCCCCGCTTCAAAAGGTATCGCCCAATAGCCTATTATTGCTGCAGCGATAAGCATAGGGATAACATTGGGAATCAAAGAAATAATTAACATTTTAAGGTTCTTGAAAATAAAGGCGATGATGACACTGATAACCAATAAGGCCAATAATAGTCCCTTTAACAAAGAATTACGTATATAGTCCGAGTTTTTATCAATGATAACACCAGTCCCTGTTGTTCTTGTTTTTACAATGGCAGCATCCAGATTTTTGTCTGCCCACTGCTGACTTTTAGCGCGTATTACATTGATACTATCGGCGCCTATGTCCAAGACGCGCCCTGAGATTCGAGTATGTTTTTTGTCTTTGCTAACTAAAATTCCAAAATTACTTCCTTTGGCCATACGTTTAGCCAATTTCCTGTATTTTTTAAATTGTTTTTCATTTTTAGGAAGTGTAAATGCTTCTTTTTTATTGCCATTGTAGGCCTTGTTAATACTCTTATAAAATCCTGTGATCGAGGTCATATTCTTGATGGCCGGAATTTTTTTGTAGTAATTTTCTAATTGGTCGATTTGTTGCAATACTTCAAAATCATCTACATCGTAATCTCCTTGCAAGGTGATAGCAATTTCAAAGGGACGAAAGCCAGACATTTCTTTTTCAAAAAATAAAAAGTCGTCGGTTACTTTAGCGTTATTAGGCAAGATGTTTCTAAAAGAAGTGTTGGTGGTAATTTGAGAGATACCTACCAAACAAAAAACGACCAATAAAACAATACTTGCCACAATACTTCGAGCATGTGTTTTAGTTTTTTCATTGACCCATTCCATCCATGATATCCAAAAAATTGGTTTGTCTCTTAGTTTGATAATCTGTTCTTTGCTGAACAGCGTAAGGATGGTAGTCGTAAAAATAATAACGGTAATATAGGCTACCATCACTCCCATAGCCGCATTTATACCAAAGCTTTTAATAGGTGCAAGACGGCTTGTAGTCAAGGATAAGAAACCTATAGCAGTGGTTGAGGAAGTCAGAAAAATAGACATCCCTATTTCTCGTAAGGTAGTATGAATCGCCTCTTTTTTATTTTTGCCTGCATGTAATTCATCTGTATACTTTGACATTACGTGGACCACATCAGAGGTGGCTACTATGATCATTATGATAGGGTAGAGAAGGGCCATTGTGTCGAGTTGTTGACCAAAAAGCCCCATCATTCCTACAAACATTAACATGCCAATTGATATGGAAACGATCGCTATTACAATGCCCCAAAAACGCTTGAACAGTAAGAATAAAATTAGGATGACCAGCAAAAAAGAAATACCCGTGGTCATAAAGAACTCTTTTACTTGTATGCGGACAATCTCTTTCTGAAAATAAGATTTTCCCAACAAGTGGTAGTCATCGAAGGTGTATTTTTTAACTAATTTTTCAACTGAGTTGATGAGTTCAATCGCCACCTCTTGTTGAATATTATCCACGGTTTTCAGTACAACCACCAACATTTTTCCATCTTCCGAAATTAAATTATTGACCAGTCGTTCATCTTGCATAATTTTCACACGGTCTCGGGCGTACCTACTACTATCTTCAAGGTGAATGGCTGGAATAAAACTAAAGCCTGTGAAGGCATTCTTAATTGGAAATTCAATCTGAACTAGTGATTGTGAGCTCAAGACAGGATGCATCATCAAAACAGAATCTCCGGTATTGTTCAAAGCTTTAGTGTAAATTACTTGGTCTATACTATCGACGGAAGGAACTTCAAACTGAATACGCCTTGCTTCCAGCGAAAATGAAAGCACGTCTTCAAGAAACGCTTGTTCAAAAACACCTTCTTCTCTTCGAATGCCTACCAACAAGAAATTATCATCCGGTTCGAAACGTTCTTTAAATGCTCGAAAAAATATTAAATCATCATCACCTTCAGGAAAAAATTGCTCAAAATCAAAAACAAATTTGACACGATTCATTGCGGTGAAGCATCCAGCAATACTGAGCGCAAAAAAAAGAAAAATAACGGTTTTGGGATATTTTAAGAACATATTTTCGAAAACTTTTTAGTTGCTTTGGGTTGTTTGAGTTTGGCTTTATGTTGCCAAATTAGTTGTAATTTTTAACAGAACGATAATTAATTACAAGCGCTAGTTTCGTAAAAATTATTTTATTCTGTGTACATTCGCTATCAACCAGGATAAAGTGTGGCGCTCAGCCTTTTAATCATTTGATTGTACCTATTATTGAACGGCTGCGAAAATAGGTATTAATAATTTCATATTCAAAAATCAAGATTTATTTTTATGACGGAGGATAGCGGTCAAAAGTCAAAAAAGACGCCCAATATTTCTGGGTTTTTGGTTCCAATCGGCAGTTTTTCTATGCTGTTGTTTTTGATTGGAATGTGTATGCTAGCTGCTGTATACTTGTTTCAACTCAATTCAAGCACCAAAGAATCAATTGCATTTTTTATTGAAATGGATGAAAATGCATCGGAGGTAGCTATGTTTAGTTTTCAAAAGAAATTAAGTCTAGCGGTGTATACCAAAAATGAATCGGTTGTTTTTGTATCCCGAGAAGAAGCCTTAGAACGCTTATTACAGGATACTGCCTTGCACAAAGAAGACCTTTTACTTTTTGAAGAAAATCTACTGCCTGATATTATTCGCTTTAATATCAATGATACTTATATCCAAGATTACAAAAATATATTAGAAGAGATTCAAAAAGATGCCGTGGTTCAAGAGGTATTTTATGCCCATAATTCTGTTGTGTGGATGCAATTTAATCCCCTTCAAATTCCTTTTATTTTGGGTGTTTTTATGTTGTTGTTGTATTTTGTACTGCATAAACTTATCAAAAACGCACTATTAATACGTCTTATTGCAGATAAAAAAATGATTGAAAGCCTGCAAAAAAAAGAAGTTGCCTTCGAATGGCTTTTCAATCCGTACAAAAATAATATATTTGTATCGTCTTTCTGTTCAATTCTATTAGCCGTAGCATTTCTTATAGCTTCTTCTGTTTTGGCCAAAAGATATATTTTGCCTGTTTTTATCGATTTTAAAATTTACATGTGGTCAAGTATTATTTGTTTTATGGTTTTTTTACTAGGTATTTTCATCGCTTGGTTAAATTATCAGCTAACAGTTCGAAAACACTTACGTAAATCGGTAAAAGACTGGAAATTTTAATAACGAGAATGCACACATAAATTACCAACAAGAAAGTACATCATGGGAAAAGGAGATAAGAAAATTAGCAAATCAGAAACTGCTTCCAAAAAGGAATCAAATGCAGAAAAAAGAGCTCGTAACCGAAAAAATGAAATAAAAAACACTATTTTTTTTGGTAAACAGCAGTATCAAATTATTGTAGCAGGTTTGGTTATAGTAGTAATAGGGCTGTTACTAATGTCAGGGGGTAACAATCCACCCGAAAATTGGGATGCAAATGCTATCTATAATTGGCGTCGAATTACCTTGGCACCCTTTGTTATTCTTAGTGGTTTGGCGGTTGTAATATATGCTATTTTTAAGCCGAGTACAGCGGCTTAATTTAGATTCTAACGGCGTTTTTTGATTTCAGTTCACCTAGCACTAATTAATTATTTTATGGATTGGTTGGAAGCACTTATTTTAGGCATCATACAAGGACTTACCGAATACCTACCTGTCAGTAGCAGTGGTCATCTCGAACTCGGTAAAATTATTTTAGGCATAAATCCATCTCAGACGGATGAATCGTTTGGCATTACCTTTAATGTAGTTTTGCACTTAGCAACCGTGTTCAGCACATGGGTCGTTTTTAGAAAAGAAATTGCTGAAATATTCAGCGGATTATTTCAATTCAAAGCTAATGAATCTTTCTGGTTTTCGGTCAAAATTATTTTGTCGATGATTCCAGCAGCCTTGGTAGGATTGCTATTTGAAGATACCATCGATGCTACCTTTTCGGGTTCGGCCTTGTTAATCGGGTTCATGTTGCTTCTAACGGGTGCTTTGCTGTTTTTGGCGGATAAAGCAACGGTCACCGACCGTAAAATTGGCTTCAAAGAGGCATTTATCGTTGGGATAGCACAAATGATAGCCCTAGCACCAGGTATATCTCGTTCGGGGGCTACCATTTCTACCTGTGTAATTTTAAAAGTCGACAAAGAAAGAGCTGCCCGTTTTTCGTTTTTGATGGTAATGCCCCTCATTTTAGGTAAAGTTGCCAAAGATTTATTAGATGATAAGTTTAACCTAGCTACTGAAACACTCCTACCTATGGGGATTGGCTTTATGGCTTCTTTTGTCGTGGGCTTATTTGCTTGTACATGGATGTTAAACATAGTTAAGAAAGGTAAATTGGTCTACTTTTCGTTTTATTGTTTTGTGGTTGGGGCAATTTCGATTGCTGTTGGATTGAGCTAAACGATACCTTTTTTATGTTAGTATACCCTCTTGTTCTTCTTGTTTTTTTGTGTAGCATTTGTTCGGCTGATGCGCAGAACAAGCCCTTAAAGCTAAATAATGCTTCTTTTGAGGGAATTCCGCACGACGCTGTTACACCGGATGGTTGGAAAGAATGTGGGCTTGATTCTTCTCCTGATATTATGCCGGGGCCGTGGGGCGTTTATCAAAAGCCAACCAATGGCAGTACTTTTGTAGGGCTCATTACTCGCGAAAATAATTCATGGGAATCGATGTCCCAAAAATTAACAAAGGCCTTTAAAAAGCATAAGTGCTACCAATTTAAAGTAGATTTATCCTCTTCTCCGGCCTATGCAGGCTATTCTAAGCCTACCTGTTTACGTATTTGGTTGGGCAACGAACATTGCCAACGATCAAAGCTTGTGGTCAGTTCTGACCTTATTGATCACTATGAGTGGAAAACCTACGAATTCATGTTTGCCACTGATCAGGATTATAAGTTTATTCTAATCGAATGTTATTACAAACAGCCCTCTCTAAATTATTACCGAGGAAACCTGTTGATTGACAATTTTTCGATTTTTGAGATGTGCGACCGCGCTTAATTTTCGGAAACTTCTTCTACCATATTTAAGGATACAACAATAGCCACTTTATCCGACATTTTAGGGATACCTGCGCTTATGCCAAAATTACTTCTGTTGAAAGAGAAAGTAGCCTTAACACCCATTATATTACGCTTGTCGTCTCCTTTTCCGATACTGCCACGACCACTAATTTCTAAATCTACAGTCTGAGACATGGTAACTCCTGCTATGGTTAGGGCACCGGTCATTTCATATTCATCATCACCAGTTTTTTGAATATGTTTACTTTCAAAAGAAGCGGCGGCATGTTCCTCGGCTTTAAAATAACGCTCGCCCTGAAGGTGGCCATCTCTGTTTTTTGAATTAGTATTAATCGAAGCAATATTTACGTTAAATTCAACTTTGGCAGTACTGAAGTCGTCCGGATTCTCCATCGTAGCTTTACCGTCCATCTCGCCAAAACTTCCGTAAAAGTCACTGTAGTTGTAGCCCAACGAAAAAACAAGTGAGGAATGAGAGGCATCGACAACATAAGTGCTTTGTGCCCACAAATTAATACTAATAAATGTAAGAAATAAGGTAAGGAGTTTCATAAAATAGAGTTGTATAAAATGATTATAATTAATTACTGAATAATGATTCGTCGCTTAAAAGTTGGGCTTGTAGTTCTTTAGCTTGTTTTTTGCCGAGCCTTCCTGAAAGTAACAAACGCAGTTGTCTTCGTTTGAGTGCCGCATCGTAGCGCTTTATCTCTACTGCAGAATGCGGTAGGAGTGCCGGTACTTTGATAGGTTTTTTATCTTTGTCGTCAACGGCCACAAAGGTAAAATAGGCATCGTTGCAGCGACGCGTGTTTTTGCCCTTAATATTAGACGAAAAAACCTCTACATAAACCTCGCAGGAGGTATTAAAGGCTCTAGTGACGACACATTCGAGCGTTATGACATCACCAAGCGGTATGGGTTTGTCAAATGAAACATGGTCAACAGAAACCGTTACCACATAACTTTCACAATGCCTTCCGGCACATATGCCGGCAACTACATCCATCCACCTTAATAAATTGCCTCCCATTAAATTATGGATAGGATTGGTGTCATTGGGCATTATCATTTCGGTCATAATGGCTTTCGAAGCATCCACTGTTTTCCCTTTAATTTGCATAGGCCGATTTAATTTTTTGAACCTTAAATAAAAACTAAAAATATAAAAAAGAAGCAGATAAAGATACTGAACTCAATCAAAATAACAATCAATAGCAGATTATTGTTTTTTCAAGCACTCGAAAATAGAATTTAATCAATGTTCAAGTTTAGTATAAGGGTCTTAGCTCTAATTTTTTCAAAAATAGCTTCGGGTCTATCTAAAGAAAATAAGCCTAATATTAGTATATTAAGCATAGCATAAATAGCAAAATGCCTAAGGTATTCTGTATATTTGCCGCGCAATATATTTACAGAATTAAGCGCAATCTAACTATTATGCAAACTCAAATTAAACAGCTTTATATTTATTTAGCTCTATTTTGTACCTCTACGATTTGTTTTATAGCTTGTAATACTCCGAGCCAACAAATAGTTTTAGACAATACAGTTCTTAATGCTGCTAATCAAGTGCTTTACGATACAGTCGGTGCCAAACATGATACGGCTATGTTGCTGATGAAAGCGATAGGACAACAACAATATCGCTTACGTGCAGTTCTCAATACCTCTGATACGTTTAATGTTAGCCAAGATGAATTGTTAGGGGCACTATTAGGTCTTAAAAAAGCGGACGATGCCATGATGCGTTGGATGCGAAAATTTAAGGGGATAGAACTCGAGGAAGCCTATTACTTAGCCCAAACAGCAGATTCCATAGCCTGTTACCTTCGCTTAGAGGAGGATAAAATAGAAGCAGTCCATCGGCAAATGCTTGAAAGTATTCGGGCTGCTAAGCAGATTCAATAAATGGTTTTAATTGGATTATTATCTACCAAACAAAAAAACCAATCTATTTAAATAGATTGGTTTTTTTTAGTACAAGGATAGGTTTATTGATAGTTCTCTATCAACCTTGCTTTCATTTGTGCAAATTCTTTTTCATCAATAACGCCCATTTCTTTAAGTTCAGCTAATTCTTTTAGCTTCTGAATAATCTTGGAATTGTTATCCTTATCTTTTGGGGTATTCATTTGAGCATTGTCTTGAAGGTTAGCTTCTTCTTTTACGCCTCCCTTCGTTTCTTTTTCTTTTTGTATATCTTCAGCTACTGTTTTACCTTTTTCAAACTGTTCGTCATAATAGCGCTGAAATCGATCGGTATCAAAATCAAGAAAAGTACCGCCTACCGCAAAATGTTTTTTGAATACCTGTCCCAAGGCATAGGTAGAGGCCCCGGATACAATCGACATCGATACACCGCCTAGCATCGAACCAAAACCAGGAATTAGTTTGATGAGGGCATTAGCACCGAGTCTTGAAAGTCCCGAACCTGTCAGTGAGGTTACCAAGGCTTTGCCTTCCGTCTCTTTAAAATCAACACCATATACATTGCTTATGGTTCGAATCATATCTAATTGTACCGCAGCCACCGCTACAAAATCGGCAATTGGAATGGGTATAAAACCAGCCCCCATCGACCAAATTACATGATTACGTACTGCTGATTCAGCACGTTCGTTCAAATCTTCCTGATTGTTATTCGTAGCCATTTTTTTGATAAATTTTGCTGCTTTAAATAATTTATTATTTTTCACCTTGATTTTTTTGGATGATAAGCCTGCTGTCTTAGGGCTCAATATGCTGCATACAATATACAATATCTACTAAAAAAAAGTTGCAAAATATATTCTTTTCTACTATTCGCTTGTTTTGAAGTAGTTAATGTGCGAATTAAAGCCGTTTTATAAGGTTAAATTTTTGATTCGATAAAAGTAATAAATTATAAATAATTGCGTTTGAAAAATAAAGTCCTATGCTGTGTTTGATTTTATATTGCTGTCTAGCCCTTGATTCTGTAAATTATACAGCGGTTTTTGGTGCAGACTATCAAAAAGCACTTCAGTTTGTCAGCAAGCATAAAAACCTATTTGATTCCAAAGCTTTACATTATCACTTGCCTGCAGCAGAACTTAAGGCTATTGTATTTCCAGAACTGATTCGATATTCAACTTTTAAAGATTATCTGGAAACAAAGGCGTTAGAATATACCTATACCAATCAAGGGGTAGCAGTGGTTGATTTTTCGATAGGCCATTTTCAAATGAAACCCTCTTTTGTAGAGAGGCTAGAGTCTGTAGTACGGCAGGATAGTCAATGGCAGCTAATATTTGCCCCACTCATACAATATTCCGATACCTCTATCCAAAATATACGAACAGAACGCATCCGTCGATTGAAAGAGTTGAACTGGCAACTCGATTATTTATGTTGTTTTTATAAGATTGCCCATAAAAAATATGCAAAAGAACTGCTCAACGCTAGTCCCTCAGATAGAGTTCGTTGTATTGCTGCAGCTTATAATATAGGATTAAAGAACAGCTACCGTCAGCTGATGCAACAATCAACGGTTGCCTGCTTCCCTTATGGGGCTAATTATCCGTCGAATAATCAATATTGTTATACGAATATTTCCTGTTATTTTTATCGCACAAAATCAGGCCTTTAAAAATTTGTATGTTATTTATTCATGCCTAAAAATCTTAAATGATGATGAAAAAAATGAAATTTGAATTGATTTTATTTTTCATTACTTTGGCTATTATTTCGTGTAAGACCAATGTTCGAAAAGACAGCTCAAAAGTAGTCAAAATAAGCCCTCCTTTGCCTGAATTAGTGATGCCTTATTCCGAATTTGAAGTAAATGCACAGCAAATAAATACCTTTGATTTAGCATCAGGAACCAAATTAACCGTATATCCTAACACACTAATTGATGCTGCAGGTAGCCCTTTGAAGGGTAAGGCTACCTTGAAATACCGTGAATACCACGATGCTGTTGAGGTATTTTTATCCGGAATTCCTATGAATTATGAACAGGGTGGTCGCAGTCATACGATGCAAACAGCGGGTATGTTTGATATTCAATGTCAGCAAAACGGACAGCAGGTATTCCTCAAAGAAGGTAGTGGGGTGCTTGTAGAATTTGCTTCTACGGAAGTAGGCCTAGAGTATAATTTTTTTAGATTAGACAGTACCGAAGGCTGGCAATTTGTCAATTACGTTGCGCCGACAATAAACCAAAATAAAAGTAAAATCAAACAACAGATACGTCAACTCAATCGACAATTAAAAAAGAAACAACCACCGTATTTTATTTTTGGTTTTGATTCGGCATTAGATATTAAATACAACAACGACTGGACAAAACTGCAAGCAAATCGTAAGGATGAAAAACTACTGAAAAGATTAGACAATTATCAGATTCAATTAATTGGACGGGAAGTTTATGAAATGATAGACTACGAGGGTAGGCAGCTTCCTGCAGGTATGATAATATGGATGTATGCTAACAAAAAAACACCTGCTTGGATGAAAAAAATTGGCAAAGACGATGCGCTTAAATTAGAAAAAAAATCAAGCAATCACTACCTGCTTCACTTGACCAAGTCACAGGGGGAAAAGTATGTAACTTCTGTAAAAGTTGTTGCGCCCTTAAAGTATATTTTTGAATACAGTGCTCAAAAGTGGAAAAATAATTTTGCAACGGTACTGCAAGAAATTGCTGTAAAAGAAGAACGAGTCAGACAACAAATAGAAGCCGCCCAAAAACGAATGGAACAAGAAGCTGCCGTTATTCGATCTTTTGAGATACAAGGTTTTGGGATTTATAATTATGACAAGTTGATGGACGAAGGTGAAAAAATAGAAGTTCTAGCGACCTTCGAAAAAACAGATGCAGCAGCAGTCGACCTTGTTTTTTGTTTCCCTAAAGACAACAAAACAATCATTAAATATCCCAAAAGTGAATGGGACAAAGTAGTTTTGCTGCCCGATGATGCTATGCGTTTTGTAAGTGTGGGCATAGACCAATCAATTGCTATTTATGATGCAGAAGCCTATCGGCAACTTGATTTTAAAGCACTTCAAGATGCAGGTTCTGATGCCAAAGTACATTTTGAATTGCGGGCCCAGGAAAAAAAATTAATTAATGCTGACAATTTAAGAACATTACTCAACATGTAACCGTGTTTTGGATAAAAGGGTTGGTCTGTATCCTAGTTTGGTTTGAATACCAAAATACGACTAAGCCCTCGGCAGTATATTTTCGGTCTGGAAAAGAAAACAATTTTAGAAATGTACAAAAGTTACCCTTTTACTCTATAAATAGTCTATTATGGCTACATTTTTAAGCATAAAAAAGGCTGCTCTAAGGAGCAGCCTTTTTTTCTATTTGACACAGTTACAGACCGTATTTATCGTCTAATACGAACTCTACGAGGTTTAGTATGTACAACAACTGTTCTTTTTACAGGCTTTCTGACTGTTCTAAGCTGTACAGGCCTCCAAGATCCGGCCACCCACTTATGTCCTCCTGCACAGCTTATCCATCTACCTGCAACATAATGATGTCCTGTACGGTTTCTTTGCCAATGTCCTTTTTTCCAAACATAGTTAGAAATACGATGCGAGTAATGCCAATGTCCAGGGACCCAAGTGTAGCCCCTTCTTGCTTTAATTGGTTTTGTGACAACAACAGCCGGTGCTGCAGGACGTACCTTAACAATAACTTGAGCTGCAACAGAATTTGTATTACAGAAACTTAGGCAGCAAATTAATCCAACTAATCCAATTATATTTTTCATGATTATAGTATTAAATGATCAAAAATTTCGGTTCGATGTTTTTTTGACCCGCCTTAAGTATAAAGGTTTAATACAAAATCAATTTTTTTTAACTTTTTTTGCTTTTTGTTTACAGGGCTTGCAGACACGGTACTTCTTGTTGCTATTATAAATACTTACCATAGGGATATCAACCGCAATAAATGCGCCCCATCGCCACCCTTTTGTTTGACTAATACCTAAATTTCCATTGCTTACTGACCTCAAATTAGGGCCTAATTGCGCTCCTAGGCCCAATGAAATAGGATATTTAGGGATGTCATAGACCAAATAAGCGCCAGGTGCCAAAACATTTTCAAATTTTAAATCCGGTAATTCTTTAGCATTACTATCCTCAAAACGATAAGCAGTAAGCGCCCCAATATCAATAAAAGACGCCAAAAGACTGATTGCGCCGTACTTTTCAAATCCCCAACTAAAACTAAATCCAATAGGAGTACTTACTGCATAAAAAGGTTTTGCACCCAATCCTTCTAAATGTTCTTGTCCTGCCGACAATCCCACGTAGGCATTAAGGGCAATACTAAAGCGAGCGTATTTTTTGATAGCTGCACTGCCAGGAGGCAAAGCAAAAGCGGCAATAACATCCGATACCTCTTCGGCATTTTGGGCTTTTACAGCGGTTGCCATAAAGGTGCCAAATTTTAAAATTTGTTTGCGTTTACAATCAAATTCATTAGAGGGGAATAGTTTTTCTAAGCAAAAAAGAGTGTTCATAAGGGCATTAACATACTGCTTTTTGTGTATGTTAAGTGCAATAGTATTAATATCATTGATAATGCTTAAATAATGATAGATAGACGAATCTGATAGAGAATCCTTGTTGCCAAACAAGGTACTAAAATCGTATGCATACAAAATTAAGTCGCCAACGCCTTGAGTAAATTGAAAATAATCATCAAACACGGCTTCTTTTTCTGCGGCAGTGATTTCTTTGTTTTTATTTCTTCTTTGTTCAATCTGTTTGCTTCGAATGGATTCGGACAGTCGGACTAATACATGGGCTTTGTCCAAAAAGGTTTTGATCAGCAGAACCAAACGTTTTTTATTTTGTATTTGCTCTTTGCTGGTCCACCTTTCTAGATGTTGCGCCAGTGTCTTTTGACCAATTTTGGTATTTTTTCCTTGTTGGTATACCAAACCTAGGTATAGATTAATGGTTATAGGGTTTCTAATTATTTGGTCAAAAAAACTAGGGTGTACCCAATATCCATTCTTTTCTTTTGTTTGAACAGAACCAGAAATAATTCCCAAAAGCTGGAGGGCACTCGATAGACTTATTGGTTTAGAACTGCTGTCAGTTTGAGGCGTATTGTGGTGTAAATATGCATCATTTGCCAAATAATCAATGATATGAACCGGTGTTTTTTTGTCGTAAAACATATCTGTGACTTTAAAAAAGTCACGCATTAAATGCTTTACTGTTGGATTTTTAATCAACGTAGATGCCTGAATATATCGGTCAAGATTAGACATCATCGATTGCAAATCTTTTAGGAAACTCGCGCGAAGTACTTCCCAGAAAGCTTTGAATTGATAAATGTCTTCACCAATATTTCCGAGGACTTTGCTTGTTGCTGGAAATAATAGTTGCAATTCTTGGGCGTTTTTAATTGCCGTCTGAAAGTCTTTAAAAAAGGCAATAGAGAGTTCTTGTTTGGTACGCTTTACCAAAAAGTCGGTCAAGCCCATTAATAGGGTAGCATTTGGGATACTCAGGCCGGAACTAGATTGTAATAGGGATGCCGTAGAACGGCTTGCAGCCGTTCTGTCAATCGTATTTACACCACCCAAATTATCGCTGAGCATCGGAGCTATAAAAGGATTACTTTTATAAGCATTGATGATCGAAGTCTTCGAAGGTTCCTTAGCAAGACTATCACAGTGTTTAGATAATAACTGATAGAGTTTATCTGTGTTTTTTTCGTCGCTAAGCATCAAGCTATCCGAGACAAATGCACTCAACTCAAGGGCATCATGTATCGCCTGAGCTTGCAGGCTAGCACTAAAAATTAACCAGAGTATGAAGGTGGCAGATAAGGAAGAATAAAATTTTGACATTTTTAGCATTTAATGTGTGTAAAAAACAGATTCATTTAATTGAAATGCAGCCCAATAGTAGGGGTTGCTGTAGATTTTTCTCAATCGTGTTTGTGCAATTTCTAGGGCTTGATATGCCGATTTTTTATTTAGATAAGCTTCATAAAAGTACAGCATTAATAATTGAGTTTGTTCGTCCGGAACTTTCCATAAGCTTAGTAACAACTGTTGGGCACCCGCACTTTTAAAGGCACGTTTTAGGCCCAGAATACCTTCGTTATTATCAATATCTCCTTTGCCTGTTTCGCAAGCCGACAGCACAACAAGTTTTGTATAAAATAGATCTAAGTTGGCTACTTCTAATGCCGTGAGTATTCCATTTTCTAAGCCTTCGATTTCAGATGCCCCTTGCCAGATTCTGTTGATACCTGCCAAGGCAATTCCTGAACGCAACAAAGGATCTTTGACTTGGGCTAATTTTAGTTCATATTTTGATCTAAAAGAAACATCGTCTGCCGATAAAGATATAGTCTGTTTGCTTTCATTTTCGTAAAAGAAACCGTGAGAAGCAAGATGTAAAATACTTGGGCCTTGGTCGATTAAATCATAAAACCGTTCTTCAGTAGCATTCTGACCACTAAGGAGTAAAGGGATACCCTTGTATTTTACAAACAGTTTACCAATTTCTTTTACTTCTTTAAAGCTTCCCGGAAGGGGTTTAAAAACATTATTTCCCCTAAAATACCTAGATGTTTTCGTGCGAGGACTACCGATAGCGTCAAATTGTACACCTCCTACCAATGCGATCAATTCCGGGTCTGTGTTTTGTTGTGGGGAATGTTCAACAACCAAATCTTGCAATGAACTTACATATCGGATGGTCCAAAAATCCATGACTCGACTTGTCGACCAGGTATCTAGTTTTAGGGTTTTAAAGGCAATTTTGTTAAGTTGACCACTTGGGCAGATAAACAGCTGTTCAATACTATCTAAATAAGGTCTAAGGGGCGCCCAAACTAGGTCATGTAGATAATTACTTTCTAGATTATCGGTTATGTAATTTAAGTTGTTTTGCCGGATATCAGTATTCAAAACCTCTAGCAGTGCTTCTTCTGATGTAAGGGGTATTAGAATCGGATGTATGCTGTCAGGATGCAACATAAGTGCATAATAAAAAGCTGTTTTTTCCAGCAAATTAGGGGCTTGCGGCTCGACAAGAATAAAGTCGACTAAAGCGGTTCTGGTACGGCTATATTTCTGAGTGATTTGCTTTTTTAATCGTTTAAAATCAACCAATTCGGAGGGACTGTCGAAGGTGTTTTGTATGTCTGTCGAATATTGGACAATTCGGCGTTCTAATTGCCGTAAATTCAAGCGAAGTAAAGCTTGGGACGAAAGGTCCAAGTCAATAGATTTTGACCATTTTTTTCGCATAGAAGACCAAGCATCGCAGTCTTTTTTGAGGCGTTCATTGAAGGTGCTTTTGCAAAGTTCCTGAACATTTGTTGTGGTTTCTAATGCCAATCCTTTGGTTTTTATATGAAGGTTAAATACTTCAATTAATTGTTCAGGGTCCGGATGATTAACTACAAAATTATAATATTGATTGATTCTTTTGGCTATAGGTTCAAAGTATAAAAAGCGCTCTTGCTCGGACAAATTCTTATAATTATTTTCAAGCTCTTTCATGTCTGTTTGTATCATCTTACGGTATTCGATGCCTGCCATAGAGTCATTTCCTATTTCAAGGTAACGTTTAGCCAAGGATTGATACGCTTTTGCAAGTTCTAAAGGTTTGTTTTTTAGGTTTTTAATGGCCAAACGGCTATACCGAAATGATTTTTCAAATTGTAGTTGTTGATAGGCTAAAAAAGCAAAATCTAGATTGAGTAAAGGGAAATCTTTTTGCGCTAAATGTGGATTTTCTTCCAAAAATGAACGAATTGATTGATAGTGTTTTTCGCATTGAAAAGAAGCTGGATTTTCCAAAAACAACTGTCCCATTAATTGCAAGCTTTGCAATTGCCAAATCGCGATTTTTTGTTGCAAAGAATCGCTGCCGGGCCCTAGAGATATTTTAATTTTTTCTAATTTTTCAAGGGCTTTATGGTACCATTCTAAGGCTTGAACAACTTGTTCTGTTTTCCAATAGTATTGGCCCAATCCATTCATGCATAAATACTGCAACTGCGCTTCTCCTTGTTGTTGAGCAAGGAACAAGCAATTTTCTAATCTTTTTTTAGAGGCTTCTAAACGATTGGTTTTTAATAATATATCAGCAACTCGGAAATCAATTTTTATTTGGCTGTTTTCCTCTTGTTGTTTAGTTTCTATTTCTAAATAAGCTCGGTATCTTCTTTCGGCATCAATTAGTTGCTTCGATTGGTACAACCAATCTGCATACTTTTTCAAATAGGGAGCCATCAAAGCTTTTGATTTTTTTTGACGAATCAAGGTATTTAAATGTGCTTCAAAAAAATAGCGACTGTCAGTATTCGACCATCGTTGTTGCTTTGTTATATTCAAACATATTTTATTTAATAACCGCCTGTAATGACCCAAAAATCCGGTTTTAGCTAGGTAGCTAGAGAGGGCCGATTGGTACAACAACAGGGCTTTTTGACTATTTCCACGAGCATGTTTGTAATGAGCGTCTGCTAACAGTTCTTGAGCGATGGCATAGGGCACACTTTGCTGACCATACAGACTGTCAATCTGCGACATTGGATTGGCTAGCATTTGATCAATTTGAAGCGCACTAAAAGGGCCTATAAGCGTTGTCCCTAAGGCTTTAATGGCATCATAAGGTTGCTTATTTAGATATTGCTGCAACCAAAACATAGCTTTGTTACTGTCATTTGGAGTCAATCTTGCTAAGGCTTTTTTGTACAATTCTATACCCCTCGATTCGAGTAAATTTTGTGCTAAATAAAACCAACCACTTCTAAATAATTGTTCTGTGAAGCTTTCGGGGAATCCTTGTTCATTGACCGCTTGAAGTTTACGTTCATTTACCAAAATTTTGTTCCAGGGTGCAGCCACTAATTTTAGCCAGCTAGCAATGGGCTTTTTTAGTTTTTTTTCTTCGTATAATTGGCTGATTTGTTTAAAAGCTTGTCGAAATTGATGCATCATAACGACAGGGTCGGTCGATTCCATTTGATAATTTAATAGCTCGATTTTAGCCAACCAATAATACCTAGACGCTGTACCATGTTTCAAAAAAGCTAAATCAATTTTTTGTTGTAAAAGGGCGATTTGAGTTTCTTGATGATCAAAATTCCAAGACAGATGCATTTTTTGCAGCCTTTGATACAAACGATTTTTCGCACCACCATGATAGGTTTCTAAATACCTAAAAACCTGTTCAAAAACATACTCATTGTCATAGTCAACAAAATAAACCCTATCGAGTTTTTTCAGGAACTCCGAAAGATGCTCAACAAAAGCGTTACTTGGTTTTTGATGCGGTGTCAATTGTTGCCAAAATGCTGTTTCTGCAGGATAAAAGCTTTGCATTTCTTCTCGCATCAAATAAAAGGCAGCTTGATATTGCAAAGATTCTTTACCAACTGTACTATCGTACAGTACAAGTGCTTTTTTAAAATTACGATAACTGATTTTGACATCCGAAAAGACCAAGGGGTTGTTTTGATACGCTAGTTGAAGGCGCGCTACAATCAAAAATTGATTCGCTAATTCAAGAGCATTCCATCTATTTGTTTGCGCTGCATCTAAACGTATTTGTTGTTCTACTAAATTAAGCACAACAGGGTTAATGGATTGGTAGGCATAGTTATAGATCGAAGCGACACTGTCATAGGGGGATTTTTCTAAAAGTTTAAAAGCCTTGAAACAATTAAAATAGGCCTTGTTGTCGATATTTTCTTGATAGGCCTTACTCAATTTCAGCAACTTTTGTGCATGAGAAGGGCTACCTTTCAGGGGTTGTTTTCTGTAGGGTTCTAGGTCGAGATTGGCATCTATTAAGCTTGCAATTTTAAAAGGTATCGAACGAAAACCCTGTTCATACTCTAAAGATTTTCGACCATATTTAAGCGCTAAAAATCGTAGCGCGGGATAGGCCAAACTATCGGCACTCTCATAACTATTGATATCTTGATAATACAACTTACTTAGGTCTAATCGTGCATAGGCATAGGCCTTGTGTTGGTTGCTGTACCGAATCAATATTTGCTGCAGGGTTCGTTCGGCGGCATCAATTTCAGTAGATACAGGATTTTGGGCCCTAAGCAGCGTACAACAATTTAGCCACAAAAGCAGAAATAAACCAATCGAGTAGTGAAAAAATGATAGCATTGACGAATATTTTGCGTACGCCCAATATAAACTATTTTTTTATATTTTTTGCACATATAAGTAGCCAAGCCTATTCATTCAAGAAGCAATTTTGTCGATTATTTACGAATAGTAGGGGCTAGGGTGTTAGTCCAAAAGTTCTTTCAACAAGGCTTTTACTTGAAGGTCTCCATAACCATAAATTGGGAGCCTTTGACTAAAAAGTTGAAAAATGGTCGCAAAACTATCGCTACCTATTTGGGCTTTAATGTCCGTTAAGGTTTCTAGCGGAAGTCCTTTTGAATCAGGGCCGGGCAAACGTTTTATATGCGCTTCAACAGCAGCCTCTATAAAAGGATAGCATGACTTTAGCCGACCTGCAATATGTAGTAATAATTGCTGATTGGCCCCAAGGTAGGCCGGCCATAGTTTACTTAGTAAGGCAATCTTTTGGACTGCCTGATTTTGGCGGAATGCAGTTTCTAAACCTTTGTTGTCGAGCGCGGCAAATCCGTAGCGTAATGAGGCTTTAGGCCGCACCAAATAAAATTTATTTTGAGCTTGACTAGTCGTTAGACAATGCACACAAAACCAGAAA
>CAJQQM010000004.1 GCA_905480485.1 uncultured Aureispira sp. | reverse complement strand
ATATTCGACAAAGAAGGCGCTTCTAAAACTTGTATAGGTTCGGTAGGATCGTTTATATACAATAAACTTCTTTCAATGATAGACAAATACGCAAGCAGTGGTTGGGCATATGCTGCATTTGTTGCACTAGATTCATCGCTTTGGTTTGTATTTATATTTATGTCTTTAACAAGGGCATCTTGCTGCAAGAGGGTATTGGCGACTACGGTATTTGAGATAAAAGAACTACTAGAATCGAGAAGATTAGCTTCCACAATATTCTGAGTACTTGTTTGCTTAGGAGATAGTTGATTGGACGCGCTGCTATGATTCAATGGTGTTTCTTCAACAGCAATAAAATCGACAGATGGATTTTGTTGAGGAGTTGATTGTACCACCAAAGGTATATCGTTAGAAAGCTGCTTTGGTTTTTTGTACTGTTGTTCCTCTACAGCAATATCAACCCATTCATTTTTTTGGGGAGTAGATTGTTTAGCCCAATCCTGCCCGCTTGAAAGAGACTTTAGCGCTGGAAATTCTGATGTTGAAGAAATTATTCCAACCGACTTAGGAGCCTTGTTCTTGGCTTCATTTGAATGTAAAGCAACTTCTTGAGATAGTTCCAAAGGGTTGGGTCCTGTTTGATGGATACAATTTTTGACCAAAAAAAATAATACAGAGGCCGCTGCAAAAAAATGAAACATCTTTTTCCTCCAATCACTGACAATAGGTTGTTGTTCGAGCACCTGAGCTATTTTGTTCCAACTGCGATCTATATTGAGTTGCTTATTAACAGCATTCCAAACAGAATTAGGGGCGGCAGTATCTTCTTGCGATCGGTACGATGAGTTTATTTTGCCATCCATTAACGCATCTTCCTCGCCGATAGGGCGGTCCAACTGTTGATCAATATTATTCCATATCATTAAAGGTGCCTTAATCGTATTCGATGCGCTGTAACTTTCTTGAATTTTTTGATCGATGCTTTGATCAACCGCATCCTTCTTTAAATCCTCCTTTATGTTATCCCATACACCCTCAGGAGCTTTTCTATCCATTTGATCGAAAGCCTTTTTTATGTGTTGGTCGATATGTTTGTTCGGATTATTTTTCATTATTCTTGCTCAGCAATTGTTTGAGTAATGTTCTTGCTCGATGCAGCTGAGACTTTGAGGTTCCTTCTGATATAGCTAATTTTTCAGCAATTTCTTTGTGGGCATAGCCTTCAATTGCATATAATTTGAGTACAATCGCCGCCCGTGAAGGCAGTTCGTTGACTAAACTGATTAAATCCTGCGCGTTAATTTGTTCTAAAACATTTCCAATCGAGGGGGATTCTATGTGCTTGGAATAAGATTCAAGTTTTTCTTCGTGTCTTTTTTGTTTTCTGTAATGATCTAAAGCAGTATTGACCATTATTCTTCGTATCCACCCGCGCAAAGAACTGTCGAATTTGAACTGCTCTAATTTTCTAAAAACTTTTATAAAACCCTCTTGCAAAATATCACAGGCTTCATCTTCGTTCCTATTATAACTCAAACAAACACTATACATTTGATCGGCAAACATACGATACAAGCGCTCCTGATATTGCCGTTCGTTGGCAATACATCGACGAACAAGTTCGTTTTCTGACATTTGGTGTATCGGTTTGTTTTCTTTCATTGAATAAAGCGGCGATTATTTAGATCTTGAAGATAGCAATTTGTTCATTTAATTGCAGGTTTTCAAGGATTTGATTGTAAATATCCTCCTGACTAACACTGCTAATGTAGATAGAAGGCTGTGCGTTCACATCTAATTGTACAGCCTCTTCTAACATGGATATCGTCACCCCGTCAAACCATTCAGAAACAGCTATTTGAATCGTGGCCTCTACCCTTTCTAAATTATCGAGGTTAAGATCGGTTTGATTCCCTTGCTGGTCAACGCCAAATAATTGAATATCATCTAGTTTAGACAATTCTAGCAAAACCGGTATGCTTTGGTTGTTATTATTGAATTTAGCAGATACGATAATACCGGGGCCTTGGTCTTGTTTGGAACTTAAACTCAGGCCAATATTAGAATAGGTGCCCTGAGGAATTTCGAACTGTAAATTGGTTTGGCAAGTAGCATCAAAACGAACCGATGCATTGGCTGCATATTGTTTCGTGAAGTATACATCCGCACCTTCAGCCCGATTAGCATCAAAATTAAAGCTTTGTAAAGCGAGCTGAACTGATTCTATTTCTATAAAAAAAGAATTGGTCGTACCCGCTGTGCTTGGTTCTAGTTCAATTGCAAAACAAAGTTCGAGGGGTTGTTTCCACTGATTCACCTTGTTACAGGCAAAAATCCCCAACATTAACATACAAAATAGTTTTAATTCCATGGTCTGTCGTATTTCTTTTAAGACGTCACTAAGTTGACAAGGGTTGTAAGCCAAACCGTTTTTTTTTAAATAAGTACGCCTATGAAAGCCGTATACAAAGCTTTCAATACTAAATTGAGCGAAAAAACAAATAAAAAAAGCTTAGAAACTACTATTTTGAGCCGTTAAATAAACTGCTAATTTAAGCCATTTAACCCTAAAAAAGGCAGCACTCAGACCTAAGCCTAAATTTGATCTTTCAAATTGTATTAATTCTAAACTTAAAATACTATTTTCGCGTTGGCAATACAATCGAATCCATTTAATCAAGTAATTTTACATAATGCAACATCAATACATTCAAGATTTTGCTCAGTATGCAGCAGAAACTAACATCACTATCAAAGGATGGATAGACAAGGTACGCAACAGCAAAACCAATCATTTTTTCGACTTCAGAGATGGTACAGGCTTTACTCAATGTGTGGTATCTATCGATGTGGTGGGCGAAGCAGCATTCGAAGAAGCCAAAAGTCTCACCTTGGAAAGTTCAGTATCCTTTAGTGGCAAATTAATCCCTAACGAACGCAGTTTAGGTGGTTTTGAACTACAAGTTGAAAGCTTTGAAATATATCATATTGCACATAATTTTCCTATTACAAAAGAAGATAAAGAACACGGTCCAAACTTTCTGGAAGAACACCGTCATTTGTGGTTGAGAAGAAGAAGACAATGGGCTATTAATCGTGTTCGAAATCAACTGATAATGGGTATTCATGATTTTTTTCAAAGCGATGGATTTGTACAAATGGATGCACCGCTGATGACCGGCAGTGCCTGCGAAGGTACCACTGATTTGTTTGAAACTGATTTTTTTGGACAGCCTGCTTACTTATCACAATCTGGTCAATTGTATGCTGAAGCAATGTCTATGGCCATGAATAAAGTCTATACTTTTGGTCCTACATTTCGTTCAGAAAAATCAAATACACCTAGGCACCTAGCCGAGTTTTGGATGATTGAACCTGAAGTAGCCTTCGCAACCAACGAAACAAATATGATTTTGATAGAACGTTTTATCAAACATGTAATTCAACGGGTCTTGGATAAATGCAGCGAAGAATTTAAACTTTTGGGAAGAGATACTGCACCACTGCAGGCAGTAGTCGATCATGCTTTTCCTCAAGTGGCCTACACCGATGCTGTAAAGATTCTAAATGGTAGCCTAGATGTAGAAGGCAGAAATGCTATAGCCCTTCAAGAAGAAGATTTGGCGGCTGCACAACAGCTTATTGAAACCAATAAAGCCGATATTGCTGAACGCGAAAAAGCCATCAAGGCCGGTATGAAAAAGGGCGCACGCAAGCACAACGAAAAATTAATTGCTAAAATGACCGCTGCTATTAAAGTGGCAGAAGAACAAATTCGCAATATTCCAAAGTGGATCGAATCGGCCAAAAACTTTAAATTAGGGGAAGATTTTGGTTCTTCAGATGAAACCGTACTCACGCGTGTTTTTTCGACTCCCGTAATGGTATATAATTGGCCTTCCAAAATTAAGGCTTTTTATATGAAAGAAGTCGAAGGTGACCCTAATTATGTTAAAGGCGTCGATTTGCTCGCTCCTGACGGTTTTGGTGAAATAATTGGAGGTTCTGAAAGAGAAACTGACATCGATATACTGATCCGAAAAATCAAGGAGCACGATTTGGACCAAAATGATTTTGAATGGTACCTCGATTTAAGAAGATTCGGATCTGTACCGCACGCAGGGTTTGGACTTGGGCTCGAGCGCTTAGTAAGATGGGCCTGCGACATTCATCATGTTCGAGAAACGATTCCCTTTCCGAGGCGTTACGGCCACATCAAACCTTAGAAAAATGGGCCTCACAAAAAAATCATCAATTTCATTGAATTGATGATTTTTTTTTGCTTTTCGGAATCAATAACGATACTATATTCTTTGGACAAATGATAGGACCTAAACTAAAGTATACCAACAAATATACCGTCAAGTGTACAAATGAATTGTCTTTTATTTGCACAAAGCAGGATAGATAACTTTAAACAAATTATCTTCTGCCTTTTTTAGTTTCTTGTTCCAATCTTGTAGTTTGCTGCTGATAGCGTCGGGTTCTCTTAAGTGTGTTAATACCTCATGGTAAAATTTAAGATTTTCATTGATGATTTTTTGGACGTTTTGATCGATATGCTCCGAAAAATGACTTAGACTACTTTCTACCATCATAAACTCTACCCACTCCTCATCATGCTCTAATTCGTTTATAATATGATTTTGTAGCGCAGCTTCATGTTTATCCACAGCTTTGTGGTTGAGCGGATGTGTTTTCCAGTGAACAATGAGCATCGTTACTTGGGTATGCAAATAACCAAATCCTTGAATAGCTCTGTATTTATCTTCCTGTGCCTGCACAGAAACAGTTGTAACACACAAGATAAAGGTGCAAACTAAGGCAAAAAATTTAGACATGACAGAAAGGTTTTTGTGAAGGAAAGATTAAATAATGTATCGATTAATAAATCTTATATAGGCCATATACTTTGTATTTAAAAATGCTATTCCCAAAATCCAGCCACTTCGCAAGTCTTTTTGGATTAAACCAACCATGCATTCAAAAATCTTTTCTATTTTAGCTGCATATTTGATAAAAAATTTAACGCATGAAACCAATTTTAGTTCTTTTCTCTGTAGGCTTTCTGTTTTCTTGTTCAACAACAACGAATCCCACAGAAAACAATCCCGTTCAATCAGATGCCACAAAGGCGCAATTAAATTCAAAGGTAAAACAATTAAACACCTGGAATTATAACATCAATGCGAACAATCAATTGGTCTTAGAAGATGGTCAAAAAGTACGCTATAACCAATCAGGTAATATCGAATCAATGCTCGATTATAATGCTAAAAAAGAACTGATAAATACCTGCAACTACCGCTACAACAAACAACAGGACTGTATTTCCAAAACCTGTACAAGCTCCAACACACAAAGCACCGAAATTTATAGTTACCAAGAGGGCAAAAAACATACCTGCACCGAAATTGTACAAGGAGACACTGTCAGAAAAGTACTTTATAGCTACAACAAACTAGGCAAACTCCATAAAATTTACGAACAGTATCAAACCGCCGATGTAAAAACATCAACACATTACTTGTACGACAAAAAAGGAAATAATTCGGAGCGTTTGATTTACGACCAAAGTGGCCAACTTAATTTAAAATACCTTTATCAATATGATAGCCTTGGAAGAAATATCAAACAAAGTATCATGACTAGCGACGGCATACTAGGCTATGCCGTTAGTCTAGGCTACAATGAACAGGGCAACATCGCCACGCGTTCTAATTTTAGTGGCCCCAAAACAAGCCCTCAACGCGTCGATTATACCTACGAATACGACAAGCAGAAGAATTGGCTTGTTCAGAATACTCAATCAGCTGCTGGCATTTTACAAAAAAAGACCAAAAGAGAAATTATCTACTATTAATAAATTATTGGTCGCCAAAATGATTATACATTAAATCGGCAGGAATTTTCAATAAGTATTTTCTCTTTCAAAGAAGCCCTTTTTTATTTAGACCACTTCTACTGCTTAACCAACAATCATTTTTATCCGATATTCCAATCCTTACGAATGAAAAATTTACTTCTTTTTTTATCAATATGTATTAGTTATTTACTCCAAGCACAAGAATCGGCCCTGTGGATGCGCTATCCTGCAATTTCTCCCGATGGAAAAGAAATTGCCTTTAGCTATAAAGGTGACCTATACAAAGTGCCGGTACAAGGCGGAGATGCCGTACAACTTAGTTTTCATCAAGCACATGATTATATGCCTGTTTGGAGTCCTGACGGCAAACAACTTGCGTTTGCCTCTGACCGCTACGGCAATTTTGATATTTTTGTCATGCCGTCTCAAGGTGGCCAAGCCAAGCGCCTTAGTTTTCATTCCAATAATGAACAACCCTATACTTTTAGCCCTGATGGCAAAAACGTATACTTTGGCGCCCTAAGGCAAGATAATGTTCAACACCGGCAACACCCACATCGGTCTCAAAACGAAATTTATTATGTACCAACCGAAGCGGGGGCTGTGAAACAACTGTGGACCCTTCCTTCTGAAGCAATATCCTTTAACAAAAAAGGAAATCAAATACTCTATCAAGACAAAAAGGGGGGCGAGAATGAATGGCGAAAACATCATCAATCAGCTATTTGCCGAGATATTTGGCTGTACGACCAAGCTAGTAATCAACATCGTAAAATAAGTACATTTAAGGGCGAAGATCGTCAGCCGGTGTGGGCAGATGACGACAATAGTTTCTTTTATTTAAGCGAAGCTTCAGGTACCTTTCAGGTACACAAAATGGACCTTGGTACGAAGCAGTCAAGTCAACTCACGTATTTCAAACTTCATCCT
Source organism: uncultured Aureispira sp. (assembly GCA_905480485.1). Taxonomy (GTDB): domain Bacteria; phylum Bacteroidota; class Bacteroidia; order Chitinophagales; family Saprospiraceae; genus Aureispira. Next base: position 3,153 of record CAJQQM010000004.1, on the reverse strand, counting down.
GTACGTTTTTTGAGTCGGGGTGGTCAACAGCTTTGTTTTGGATATGATGGCGCAATTTATACGATGGAAATCGGAAAAAAACCCAAGAAATTAAGCATCAATATACGAAGCCAAAACAAAAACAACAATGACAAAATAATCTCTATCAATGGTGGTATACAAGAAATGGCCCTATCTCCCAACGGGAAAGAAATTGCTTTTATCGCAAAAGGCGAAGTTTTTGTTACCGCTGTAGACGCTTCATTTACTAAACGGATTACCAACAGCCCTGAACGCGAACGATTTGTTGAGTGGGGACCGAAGGGAAATACGGTTATTTACAGCAGCGAGAGAAATGGAAAATGGTCGATTTATGAAACAAAAAAACTACGCAAAGAAGAACCCTTCTTTTTTGCGGCTACCCTAATTCAAGAAAAGTCGCTTATCAACAACGAAAAAGATAATTATTTAGCAGCCTTTTCTCCGAATGGTCAAAAAATCGCCTATATAGAAGATCGTAAAACCCTAGTCATAAAAGATGTAGAAAGTCAAAAAGAACGTCGACTTTTAACACCTGAAGACCTCTTTCATATGCGTGATGGCGATCAATATTTCAAGTGGAGTCCCGATTCAAAATGGTTGTTGGTTGAATGGGGAAAAAGCCTAAGCAACAGCGAAGTATTATTGTTGGCTGCCGATGGTTCTAAACGCCTCAACCTTACTCAAAGTGGTTATTATGATAGTCGCCCTCAATGGGTTAATCAAGGTAAACAGATGCTTTGGCTTTCTAACCGCAACGGCCTCAAATCTTATGCTACTAGCGGACGTTCTCAAATGGATGTCTACAGTATGTTTTTTCAGCAAGAAGCTTGGGATGCTTTTAATTTGACCGAGGAAGAGTGGAAACTACAAAAAGCAATTGACGCAGCACTAAAAAAAGATAGTAAAAGCAAAAAAGGTACTAATGCTGATAGCACTAAAGTAACGAACGCTGCTAAAGTGAAAACCAACAAAGATAGTGCAATGGTTCAAACCTTGGTATTTGATTGGAAAAACATGCAAGAACGTAAAAAACGTCTTAGCATTCATTCCTCCTATCTTGGTGATGCGGTTTTGTCTAAAAAAGGGGACAAACTCTATTATTTGGCTCGTTTTGAAGGCAAAATGAACCTTTGGGAAACCAACCTTAGAACCAAAGCCACTAAAATGCTGATTCCGTTGGCTGCAAACGCTGGGAAGTTACAGTGGGACGCAAAGCAGGAACAACTTTTTTTGCTAAGCAATGGCAGAATTTCCATTATTGAACTCGCCAAAAAGAAAATCAAAGCAGTGAAAATCAAGGGAGAAATTTCTTTTGATGCTGCCGCAGAACGTCAGGCAATATTTGAACATGTTTGGCTTAGAACCCAAAAAATATTCTACCATTCTAACTTTCATGGGGTCGATTGGAAACTTATGAAAAAAGAATATCAGAAATTTATTCCACATCTAAGCAATCCCTATGAAATGTCAGAATTGCTTTCAGAAATGCTTGGAGAATTAAATGTTTCGCATGCCGGTGCAGGATACCGTGGAAACAAGCGGGGTAATGCCGATGCGACAGCATCCCTTGGTATTTTGATGGATTATAATTATGATAAAGAAGGCATTTTGATTGAAGAAATTTTAGATGCTGGCCCTTTAGACAAAGCTAAATTTCAGTTAAAGAAAGGCATGATTATCAAAAAAATAGATGGTATAAGCATTCAAAAAGATAAGGATATAGCTCAATATCTCAACCGAAAGGCTGGTCAATTTACCTTATTAGAAATCCAGGACCCTGAATCTGACTCGACGACCATTATTACCATAAAGCCCATCAGTCTTGCTGCAGAAAATCGCTTGCTTTACAAGCGGTGGGTAAAACAAAATGCAGCGGAAGTGAATGAAAAATCGAACGGGAAATTAGGCTACGTACATATACCTGGTATGAGTGATGGCCCTTATCGAAGTATTTACCAAGATATGATGGGTAAATATTATGATTGTGGGGCTGTAATTGTTGATACTAGATTTAATGGAGGAGGTGATTTGGTAGCCGACTTAGCCATGTTTTTTACAGGAAGTCCCTTTATCAGTTATGAAACAGAAGCCAAAGTAGTGGGAGGCGAACCTACTTCACGTTGGACCAAACCCACATTAGCACTCATCGGAGAAGCACAATATTCGGATGGCCATTGCTTTGCCTGTGGATATACCGATTTAAAAATTGGAAAAACAGTGGGAATGCCGGTACCAGGTACCTGTAGTTTTGCGGGTTGGGAAAGCCTTCCGGATGGTTCTTATTGGGGTGTCGTCCCTATTTCAGCCAAAGATATTAAGGGTCAATGGATGGAAAACAACGAAACAATTCCGCAATTTGAGGTCAAAAACATGCCTGGCATAATTGACACAGGCCGCGACCAACAACTCGAAAAAGCCATTGAAGAATTGCTAAAGGAAGTAGAATAATAACCACTTCGTACCGTATCTAAGATGGGTAGCTGTAAGGGCTAAAAAATCTACTATTGCCTATTATTTTGAGCGTAGTTTAACCAACACAGGGATAGAATTTCCTGTTGAAGCGTTCAGCATAGCCTAATCATCCAATAGCATCAACATTTCCTTTTTGAAAACATCTGGAATTTCGTCGGTATTGAGGCAACAGCCCACAGGCATATTCGGAAAAAGTTGATCGTATCGCTTGACAATACCTACCGTGGTACGTTTAAAGACGTGCCTTCTTTTTATTTTGGATGGATGGTCAATTCCAGCCGCAGCCATCATTTCTACAAAAGTATAGATGGTTTTTTGGTGAAATGATGCTACTCTATCGGCTTTACTTGGTACGTCAAGGCCTTTCATTAGTTTTTTGTCTTGAGTGGCAACGCCCGTTGGACATTTGTTGCTATGACATTCTAGGGCCTGTATACATCCTACTGCCATCATCATAGCCCGTGCAGAATAACAAGCATCGGCCCCTAAAGCCATAGTTTTGAAGATGTCGAATGCTGATGTAATTCTGCCTGCTCCTATTACGACAATGTCTTTTTTTAGGTCGAAAGCTATTAGTGTATCTACAGCAAAGGTAAGACCATCTTGAAGCGGCATACCTAAGGAATCAGAAAATTCTACCGGTGCGGCCCCTGTGCCACC
>CAJQQM010000003.1 GCA_905480485.1 uncultured Aureispira sp. | reverse complement strand
CCAATTTTATCGTCAAATGGGCAGGCTTATAGTTCTTTGCAACAGCGTACAGAACAACTATTTGGGACATCTGTTCCAGAATTATTTTTCAAAGAATACAACGGGCAAACAATTTGGCTGTCCGTTAATGTAGCTTCATTTTTAAACAAAAGAGCAAATGGTTTTCCGCCTAGTTGGATTAATATCGCCTTGGGCTATGGTATTGAAGACATGTACGGCGCCGAAAGTAATAGCTGGCAAGATGCTGCCGGCAACCAATTTAGTGCCCCCGACCACTATCAAGCTAAAAGCCAATTTTATGTATCTTTAGATATTGATTTTGAACGAATTCCCACCAAACACAAGTGGCTCAAAACTATTTTTGGCATTCTCAATATCTTTAAAGTACCCTTTCCAACGCTAGAAATAAACACCGCCGGTGAATTTAAATTTCATCCTTTTTATTTCTAGAAAAACAACTACCACGACTTGTACAGACGTGCCAATGTTTTATCCGTTTCCCAAGCTTTTATTTCTTTAATCGCTGCATTAATAGCCTCTAAAATAGCACTGTTTGACTTATCGCCCTTGTAGAAAGCCTGCATCGACTTCAAGGCATTAGATGCAGCATAGCGCCCCCAAAGGGATACATTTTTATCGGTTGAAATACCTTTCATAAAGGCTACCTTTTGTGTAATCAAGGCTGCATCTTTGGTATTCTGCAAAAAACTAGCATAACTTTTAAAGAAAGTAAATCGCGCATAATTATCCACCTTGGTCCAATTGTTTTCGTAGAAACTTACGTATTGAACATCGTCGGTTTTTTCGAAAATAGCCGCAATCGTATTCAATAACGTCCCATTGTCTATGTGCATTAGCTTTTGAGCGTACTCCAAGCCCTCAGCAGCGTTGTTTTCGTTTATTGAACCTAAAGCAGCGGCAATCACCAAAAAAGAGGCATCCTTTTCGATCGCTTCTTTGGCAATCTTAAGCAAAGCTGCATCTTCGAGCCCACCTAATTTTTCTATTGCTGCAGCGCGCACCTGCGACCTAGGGTCTTTTTGTGCTAGAACCTTTATTTTTTCAACGACCAACTTATTGGCTGCCGTCAATTGAATATCATCGATGGCTTTTTCTCTTAATTTCCAGAAAGGATCGTTGAGCGCTCTTTCAAAAATCCGAACCGCTTCGGGCATATCTTCTTGCTGATTGCGCAAATTTTTGAGTGCTTCAAAACGGTTTTCGTAGCGATTACTGAGTAAGTACTGTTGCACATAGGTTTCTTTTGACTGAGGGTATTTGTATTTTGCCAGCAAAACACGGTCGGCATCTACAGCTACCCACACAGGAGCAGTTTCTACTGAAAATGAAAAAACTTGGGTCTGTTCGGTCATGCGAACTTCTTTTCTTTCAACTACTTTTTGGCCCTCTTTGACGGTATGAATATCGATGGCAAAAGGCAATATAAAAACCGTACTTTGTTCGATGTCCTGTGTTTGCTTGACGGTAATTTCTAGCATTTTGCTAGTAGAATCGTAGGATTGACTGATGTCTAAATTAGGGTGTCCTGCCGTCAAAAACCATTGGTTAAAAAACCAATTCAAATCTAGGCCTGTTACTTCTTCGAAGGCCAAACGCAGATGATGCACTTCTGCCGCTTTGTATTTATTATCTTCTAAATATCGGTTGAGTGAAGCAAAAAAAGCATCATCGCCAACTACATTGCGCAACATATGCAAAATTGCCCCTCCTTTGTTGTAACTGTGTGCATCAAACATATCCTCTTTGTCGGCAAAGCCAAAATGAATAAGTGGGTGCATATCGCCTCCCATGACCGCTTGATTCATATATCCAGAAATAGCATTTTTACGCACCAAATCGGCCGCATCTCGTCCGTATTTGTGTTCAAACCAAAGGTATTCGCTATAATTAGCAAAGGATTCATTCAGAGGCAAGTTAGACCAACTCTCGCAGGTTACTAAATCGCCAAACCAATGATGCATCATTTCGTGGGCTACGATCGATTCATTCAAATCACTATTGTCGATTAATTGTCTGGAAGTCATCTGTACAAAATCACCAAATATAACAGCAGTCGTGTTTTCCATAGCCCCTGATACATAATCTCTTACAACTACTTGTGAATACTTATTCCAGGGATATTGAACGCCGAATTTGTCCGAAAAGAAAGTCAGCATTTCAGGCGTGTTTTTATAAATCTCTTTGGCATCCTTTTCGTACTCTTTTTCCACAAAATATTCCAGTAGTTTACCGTTCCATTGCTCAGACACGACGGCAAATTCACCAACCACCATCGCAAACAAATACGGGGCATGTGGCAATTCCATCACCCAATTATCGGTTCTTGTCCCATCCTCGTTCTTTAGCGATTGCTTGAGTGCCCCGTTCGATAAAGTCTTGTATTTGTCTTGGACGGTAATAAACATTTCTTGCGTACAACGTTCGTTAGGACGATCAATTGTCGGAAACCAACAAGAACTTGATTCTGTTTCGCCTTGTGTCCATATTTGCTGAGGCTTGCCTTTTTCGTCCCCTAAAGGATTGATAAAATACAGCCCTTTGTCGGAGGTTATTGCCTGTGAACCTCCAATCGGCAATTCATTAGGTTTTGCGGTATAAGCAATCAACAATCTGAACTGCTCACCTTTTTTGTAGGTCTTATCTAAATTGATGTATAAGTCTTTATTGTTCTCATAGACATAGGTCAGTTCTTGCTGTTTGTCACCTACCATTAAGGCTATTTGATGTATATCAAAGCCCTTCGCATCTAGTCTTATGCGATCGCTCGCATAAAACAAGGGCGCTAAATCGAGGGTTGCTTTGCCGTTAAGGTATTGATTTTGCCAATCAAAGGCCACTTCTAATTTGGTATGAACCAAGTCGTGGGTACGCGCAGCTGTTTCGTTATAGGTTGGTCGCTGAAATTTATCAATTTTAGAAGCTGTTACCGCTAAGGTATCGAGGGTTCTGTTTTCTACAACGTAATCGGCTGTAACAATTCGATTATTTGTTTTACAACTTGTAATAAAAAAGACTGCGGGCAACAAAAGTAACAATAGGCGAATAGACATATACTTGATATTGAATGAATAAAC
>CAJQQM010000002.1 GCA_905480485.1 uncultured Aureispira sp. | reverse complement strand
GATTCAGTGTAACCGTTGAGTCACAACCGGCCGCATTTGTTAATACAAATGAAGCACTATTCGTACTAGCTGTGTAAGTCACACCATCTATCCAGGTATAACTGTCGCAAGCTGTTATTACATCTGTTCCTGTATTAGAGTTAATTGTAAGATTGATGGTTACAATAGAATCACAGCCCGCAGCATTCGTGAGAACATAGGTGGCACTATTATTATCAGCAGTATAAGTCACACCATCTATCCAGGTGTGGCTATTACAAGCAGCAATCACATCTGTTCCAGTAGCGGTAGTGGAGAGTACTATTGGATCAGTAAGTAATACTGATGTGACATCAGAACAGGCATTTTGATCTGTTACTGTAACCGTATAAGTCTGCGCACTTAATCCTGTGACATTTTGACCAGTCTGACCATTATCCCAATTAAAGGTAAAAGATCCTGTACCACCGGAACCTGAAGCAACAGCAGTTCCATCAGCTCCACTTGCACAAGAAACTGCTGAAGTAACGTTAGCAGAAGCAATTACAGCAGAAGGGTCTGTCAAAGTAACACTTGCTACATCTGAACAGGCATTAGCATCATTAACTGTAACAGTATATACATTGGCAGCGAGACCAACAGCGGTAGTATTTGTTTGACCATTATCCCAGACAAAAGACAAAGCACCTAAACCTCCTGAAGCATTGGCAGTAGCCTCTCCGTCTGAACTTCCATTACATGAAACCGCAGAAGACACTGAAGCATTTACAACAAGGAGAGCAGGAGTTGATAGCGAGATAGAAGTTGTGGCTACACAGCCATTATTATCTGTTACCGTGACAGTATAACTACCCGCAGCAAGTCCATTAAATGTTCCTGTAGCCTGATTCCCAGAACCAATATCAAAAGAATAAGGAACAGATCCACCACTTGCAGAAACAGTAACTATTCCATTTGAATCATTATTACATAAAGGATTGGAAGCACTAGTAATCAAAGCATTTAAACCGGCAGGCTCTGTAATTACAACCTGTGCAGCAGCGGTATATCCATTACTATCAGTAACTGTTACAGAATAAGTATTTGCTGAAAGACCCACTGCTGTGGCATTTGTTTGGTTATCAGACCACAGGTAAGTAAAGTTAGGCGTACCGCCGGACTGAGTTGCTGTTGCCTGTCCGTCATTGCCGCCATTACAGCTTACATTATTATCAACGGCGGCTGTTACTGTATGACCAGAAGCAATTGGAATACTACCCTCTGTAATAACAGGTTCAATTTGACTATAGGGGCGTACAGTGAGGTTATCATAATACGTTGCTGTTCCTCCATAGGCCCAGACCCCAACTCCATCTGAAAAAGAAGTAGGGATTGTTCTTTGTAAATTATTATTAAGGTATATATCTATATTACCCGTGCTACCTTTCCTTACAACTTTCCATTTATACCAAATATTGGGTTGAGCAACAAAGGGCTCACTAAGAGAGTAAAAAGGTAAATTATTACTTATCGTAGATATCATGGTAAGGTTATTAGCTGTCATCAAGTGATAGGAGTTATAATTGTTAAAATCGTCATGTTCAAATAAAGGCCCCCCCATAGAACCGTCTGTTTCAACTATAAATTCCATTTCAACAACATAATCCGTCATTCCAAGATTAGAAGAGAGTAAACCTGCACTACCTTTTCCTGTTGGAGGGCTTGTTGATTTAAGAGAGTTTTGCCCTTGAATAGGTACGATAGCCCAGGTGCCTCCATCAAATGACCAAGCTGATAGATTGCCACTTTCAAAATCTTCAATATAGCTAAAGACATTGGGCCCATTGGCTGCTGAAACTGCAGAAGGGTTCCCATAATGAACATAAATACTATCAATACTCCCTGCAGCAATGCTAGGTAATTTGACCCATAATCTTGTATTAGCGTTATCAATGTCATCAAACCAAAAGTCAAAAGTTTGGGTGCCGTTGCATTGCCCAGACACCCTAATATCAGAACCGTCAGCATTCATTTGAGAAGAGGAAATAAGCGTTGAAGTGTTGAATTCAATTAATACAGGGAAATTGGTAAGTGATGATGGGTTTAAAGAATTGTCTATAACAAAAAGCTTATAGTTAGACCAGCCGGGGAAATTACAATTAGAGGATTGGGAATAAATATTTGAAGAGGATAATAAAATAAAAAGAAAGAGAGTGATTTGATTGTAAAGTATTTTAGTAATTATTATTTTATTTTTCATTATGTGTAGGCTTTTTTTAATGTTAGTTGATGATTTTGTAAAAGACATTCTAAATCATTTATTCACATGATGTTATTTTTTAAGTCAAAAACTTAGCCTTTTTGTAATCAATTGTTATTCATTCCATTGCGAAATAATTTTTTTTATGCTCGTCCATATTTTGGAGATTTTCCGTTTTCAAAGTGCTCATTCATAGCATGCGTCAGATAAAATCAATAGTAAAATCGAAAAGAGGGTATATTTAACATTATGAAAATAAGGGTATGCAATCTTCAGGACTATTACGATACGATTTTCAAAGGGTGAAAACAGATACAAAATCAAAAACTTTCTAAACTTTCAATATTTTCTGAAACCTTAATAACCTTCTGTGGGTTATCTAAATATAGAGGCATTAATTCATTAAAAAACAAGAAGCGATGATCACAGCCACAAAGAGTACATATAGGAAGGACCTGATAGCACAAGTTATATATTTCCCCATAATGGGTTTTTTATCTGCTTGGAATTATAAGTCTGGAATTTATTATTTTCGGAGCGATCTTGCAATTTTTTGTTGGCTTGGCTCAGGTGCTTAGCGGATTGAGCCATGTATATTATTTTGGAGACAGTTTCCACAAAAAATATCTGGCGGGAGCACTCTCATACCTACTCTTTTTGTATATAGCAGTAAATACAGGTGTAAACTGGCCTGTATTAATAACAATATTATTTATTATCCCTACAGGAATAGCCACCTGGTATATTTATAAAACATGGACAATGTATAAGGTTTTAAAAGAGGGAGATAGAAGAGACAGCGTTCAATATTCACCGTATGAAGACCTGTTGGATGATGCTATGGCCATTGAAGGCAATGAACAAAACACAGAACGACAGGCCGTTATAAAACCTTCAAACCTACAAACTTTCAATAACATTTGAAACATTAATAAATTTAAAATGTTATACATTAAAAATATTATTCAAAACAAAATACTGTGGCGATGGCTAAAGCCGGTAAATTATATAAAAAAGAGCTGTTGGGACAAGCCAGCTATCTCCCCATGTTTTTTCTCTACATTTCAAGTCTACTACTTTTTTATTTCAGGAATACAAAGTCATTTTACAGTAAGGGTCCTTTTATTAGGATTAATTTTTTAGATCATAACATGGGCTATTCAAATAATCAGTTCTGCCATTCACACTCTAATTTTCAAGAATAAATCATGAAGGAATTACTTAATATTTTCTACAGTATATTCCATAACTTTATTTTTGACAGCTGAAGCCATAAACAGTTTTTGGGGTAATTTTTATATAATAATTTTCATTATCCCTTTAATCACTTCCAGCTGGTATTACTTCAACACGATAAAAGGTTTTTTAAAACATAAAAACAAAGATTCCCTTTCAAATAGTTTAGGTGAATACGAACCTGAAATATTAGACAATTGATCATTATCAGAAAGCTTTTCTCTGCTTTAGAAATCAATTTCCATTGATTTATTTTGACCTCTTCTTATAAAAACTCTTTACAATCATGTGATTTTAATAGTGTATACCCTAAATATACCATCAGACTGTACGAGATTTTATATATCGCGGTTTAAACAAATAATAAGCAGTAATTATGAACAAATACGATGTAATACTTTACGATGCTACCGGATTTACGGGCAAGCGGACTGTCAGTTACTTTCAGGAACATGCTCCAAAGGATATCCGATGGGCTATAGCCGGACGGAATGAGCAAAAGTTAATGAAATTAAAGCAGGAACTCAATCTGGAAGTGGATGCATTGATAGCAGATACATTGAATGAAAAGGACATAGACATACTGGTACAGCAGACCAAAGTAATATTGACCACTGCAGGTCCCTTTGCCCTGTACGGAAGCAACCTGATAGGCTGTTGTGCAAAATACGGGGTACATTATGTAGATATCACTGGGGAATCTCCCTGGGTTCGGGACATGCTGGACAAGCACGGAGAAGCCGCGAAGGCATCGGGTGCAAAGATCATCCCTTTTTGTGGCTTTGACAGTATTCCGGCAGATTTAGGAATATGGTTTTTGCAGAAATACATGCGAGAAAAATTTCAATCAGAGCTTACGAAGGCCGACGGCTATTACACAATGGCAAAGGGCGGGCTGAACGGCGGCACCTTACTTTCTGCCCTGAACATGTTGGAAAGTGGAGAAATCAGGCGATTGGGCAATCCCAAACTATTGACCAAAGACCTTAAGCATCGGGATTTTATCCCCAAAATAAAAAGAAAAGTCCTCAATCATTATGCAAAGGACATCAAAAGATGGGTATACCCTTTTTTCATGGCAGATGTCAACACCAAGGTAGTGTACAGAAGTATTGCTTTGGCAGCAGAATACGGGAAAGCACATCCTTAAGAGTTTCTGTATCAGGAACACCATGCAATCGGCAAGCGGATACCTTCTTTCATTGCATCAGTAAGTATGGCTTCCTTTGCCGTATTGGGTCAGTCGGGGCTGATGCGTAAGCTGGAAAAAAAATGGGCCCTGAATCCGGAGAAGGACCGAACAATGAAAACATAGAAGAAGGCTTTTTCAGGCTTAAAATAGTGGGAGAAGACCATGGGGGCAACAAAGCGATGATGACCTTGCAATATCCCGGAGATGCCGGCAACAAGGCTACCGTCTGTTTTTTGTGTGAATCGGCACTGGCCTTGGCGAAAGACATAGAAAGACTTCCCGAGCACAGTGGATTCCTTACCCCTGTAATTGCCTTTGACGGCGTATTGTTTGAACGTTTGATCGCTGCAGAACTACAGATAAGTTGTGAAACGATGGAAAAGTAATAACAGATGTCTGGAAAAAACATATTAAAATCACTGGGCCCCGGACTTTTATTTGCCGGTGCAGCAGTGGGAGTTTCTCATCTGGTATACTCTACAAAGGGCGGGGCGATGTACGGCTTTGGATTATTGTGGCTGGTGTTGATGGCAAATATTTTCAAATATCCCTTTTTTGAATTTGGCCCGAGGTATACCGCTGCAAGTGGCGAGAGTCTGTTGAAGGGCTATCAGCGGTTGGGCAACTGGGTACTTGTTTTATTTGTATTAGTAACTCTGACAACCATGTTTACGATACAGGCAGCCGTAACGATCGTGACCGCGAGTCTTGCATCCTACCTTTTTGGCGGCATTACTACAAACCTGATGTTATGGGTACTGATACTGCTTCTGATATGTTCAGGAATACTGGCAATAGGTCGTTACAGTATTCTTGACAAGCTGATGAAAATAATAATTATCAGTCTGACAATTATCACCTTGATTACGGTAATCATTGCCTTTGGGAATAAAACAGAACCTATAAGTTTTATGCAGACCTTTCCTGCCGATGTTGCCGGTATAACCTTTGTGATAGCCTTTATGGGCTGGATGCCTGCTCCGTTGGATCTATCTGTCTGGCATTCATTGTGGGTCATGGAGAAACGCAAGGATGAGGATGACTTTACTGTAAAAAAATCTTTATTCGACTTCAATGTCGGGTATATCGGTACTACAGTACTTGCTATATTTTTTCTTTCGCTTGGCGCCTTGGTTATGTATGGATCAGGCGAGGAATTTTCACCAAAGGGAGGTGAATTTGCGAAGTAACTAATAGAACTTTATACCAATACATTGGGCAAAGGCATGGGAACTTTTGTTGGCCTGGCCGCCTTTATAACCATGTTCAGTACTACGATAACCTGTCTGGATGCTTTGCCCCGGGCAATGTCGAAGGCACACTATCTTATTGCAGGAAGTTTTACAAAAAAAACGCTGGCTGAGACAGGGCTATTGGATGATGAGGGGCCTGAGCGACTTGCGGAAGTCCCGAAAATGTACTATTTTAGTTTCGCTGTCGGGGTTCGCTCAATGCAAAGAAGAGATGATTAATTCAAGTTATTTTAGTTTCGCTTTCGTGGTTCGCTCAATGCAAAGAAGAGATGATTATTTGAAAATTTTTTTAGTACCGCTGTCGGGGTTCGCATGATGCATGTAAATAGGTTTGCTGTCGCGACTTATTCAATAATGGGTGATGCATGTTTCAAATTATTTTAGGGCCGCTGTCGCGGTTCGCATGATGCATAGAAGAGATGCATTTTTGAAAATTTTCTTAGGGCCGCTGTCGCGGTTCGCTCAATGCATGTCCTCTTGGACATGCACCCTGCGGGTACTTTCGCTCACCTTTGTGCCTCTAGGCACAAGCAATCGCAGTTCGCAAAATTATTTCCTTTAGAAATAATTTATGTATCGACAGAAAACCAATACTCGGGCCTACCCCTTTGTGCCTCTAGGCACAAGCAATCGCAGTTCGCAAAATTATTTCCTTTAGAAATAATTTATGCTCACACCCTTTTCAATAATTTGGGCATCTCTTTTATAACATGTACTTATTTTCATCTAGATGATGTTTCTATCGAACTTTATTAACGTATAACAGTATTTTTTAAAATCAAAAGACTATGAAAACATCAATTTGTAAAATCACTTTTTTATTTTTTGTTTGCAGTATGTTGATGCTGCCCTATTCTCAAGCTCAGTACAACAAATGCGCCGGGCAGAATGTCATTTACGAAGACAGCGATTTGTATAGCAAAGACAAATCTGTTCGCAAAAAAGCACGGAGCAAAGCTAAAATCAAAATAGCTACCACCGATGAAGTGCTCGATTATGTAATGCCCGAAGTTGCAGAAGAAGAAGCTCAGATTCTACGTCAGTCCAACAAAAGTTACCGCCTAGAAATGCAGGAACAATCGGACGGGACTATGAAAGAAGTACGAGTAGAACGCAAAAAAGTAGCGGTCGATCAATATGGTAATGCCTTGAGCAATAAATATGACCTGGCAGTTGATGGCGCCTTTGCCGGTCAAACAATTGCGGTGCTTCATTTTTATACCGGCGAAAATTTTAATTTTGAAAAACCCAAAAAAGCATTGGCCGAGAAAGGCTTTGGGGTCTATCGATGGCTCAATTACCCACCTTCTCCTGAAGAACTGGAAGAAAAACTAAAAATGGCCAATCAACTATGGATTATATCTAATTCAGATCAACGCTTGAACGACAAACACCTTGCAGTGATTAAAAAGTTTTTTGAAAGCGGGAAAGGGGTGTATATTTGGGGCGATAATTCCCCCTATTATGCCGATGCCAATTATGTAGGTGCCGCCTTATTAGACGTCACGATGAAGGGTAATTTATCGGGTGGAAATAGTGTGCAACTCAAAGAAAAAAATAATAAATCGGGCATTCAACAAAATCATCTAATTACAACAGGGATGAATTATCTCTTTGAAGGTATTACGATTGCTACTATCGACAAAAACGAACATATGACGCCCTTAGTTTGGGGTTCGGCGGGCAATTTGGTAACAGCCGTGTACGAACAAGATGGCAAACGCGCTATTTTTGATGGTGGTTTTACGCGCTTATACTGCAATTGGGACACAGCAGGTACCGGCCGTTATGTCAAAAATGCAGCAGCTTGGTTGGCCAATATCGAACATGGGGGTTTAGTCAAAAAATAAAATTCAAAGCAGCGGTCTATGGCCGCTGCTTAAATTTTTATTTTGCTCTCATAAATGTAAATAGCTAGCTTTAGGTATCGAAAAATTATTAACAATGGGCATAAACTCTTTTTATTTTTAACAGCGGCCAATTCTGCATCAAAAGTATTATGCCACCAATAGAATCGAATTGCTATTGGAAGTCCCTGCCGGGATGTATATCCTTGAACTATCTGCAGGAAAAGAACAAACAATATTTAAAATTATCAAAAATAATTAGGAAATTTTTTGATAATTTTATATGATATAGCGCCACAAATGAGGCGCTTTTATGGAATTAATTTTAGGCTATAATTACAAACAAAATGAAAAATTTTTTGGGGCGCTATACGGCGGCAATCGTCTATCTTTTTTTTGCTTTTTTGATGCTAAAAGACTGGATAGAGGATAATCCATCCCTCCAGAATAAGCCAATAGAAGAGCATAACTCAGCCATACATATTACCCAGTCTTATGGTTATAATCAAGAAGGTGACCTGTGGACGGGTTTGCTGTTACTATCTGTAGAACTAATTGTTTTTTATTGGATAATAAAACCTTGGTCTTTTGATAAGTCCTATGAACGTGTCGCGATTGCCGTCAGCCTGTTTTTGCTGTGGGCATTTGTCTCTCTTATTATGTCCATGCATGCAGGACGTATTTTTATGCTACATTTCCTTTGGGTATTTTCTTTAATCATTATCGCATTAAGTTTTCTTTTTAAAAAATCAGTCCCTACCAAAAATAAAGAAAATATTTTTTTCAAAGAGGATTGAGACCATCGCTGCGATAGGTTGTTGCTGCTTCCTATGTTTTAAGTATCGTCTAATTTACGTCCTCAAATCTAATTAATAGTACAATTATAAAGCAATACGGCTATAATGTTCGTCGGGCAATGCAGCCAACAATGCGGCTGCTTTTTCCGCAGTGATATCGCGCTGTGGATTGGCAAACAATTCGTAGCCTACCATATGCTTTTTGACAGAAGCTGATCGCAATAAAGGGGGATAAAAACTCATATGGAAATGCCATTCGGGATGTTTTTGGCCGTCACAAGGGGCTTGATGAATTCCTGAAGAGTACGGAAAAGAAGTTTGAAATAAATTGTCATAACGGATGGTCAATCGTCTGATAATATCGGCAAACGCTTTTTGTTCTGAACCGCTAAGCGTACTTATTGTAGGCTGTTGACGACGAGGGATAATCATTGTTTCGAAGGGCCATACCGCCCAAAAGGGAACAAGGGCAACAAAATGATCGTTTTGCAAGACGATTCTTTCTTGCATTTTAAGTTCTTGATTTAGGTAGTCAGCGAGCAATCCGTGCTGGTTTTGTTGATAATATTCTAACTGTTTTTTTTGTTTTTTAAGCAGCTCATTGGGGATGCTGTGCTGTGCCCAAATTTGACCGTGCGGATGTGGGTTGCTACAGCCCATTAACGCGCCCTTGTTTTCAAATATTTGTATATAATTGATACCCGAAAGGTTTGCTAGTTCCTCAAATTCCTGTATCCACAACTGAACAATATCCTCTACTTGTTCTTGTTGCATTAGGGCGATGGTCAGGCTGTGATTGGGCGAAAAACACAATACTTTACAGATACCCGATGCACTACTTGCTTTAAGCAAACCCTTTTGGTAGCTTTGTTTTTTTTCTGTTGGCAACAAAGCAGCAAAATCATTGACAAAGCTATAGGTTTTGCTGTAATTTGGATTTTTTTGGCCTCCCAAACGCGTATTTCCAGGGCACAAATAACAGCTTGCTTCGTAGCTTAGGTTTGTCTGCACCAACGGTAAATCTTTTTGGCCTTGCCAGGGTCGTTTGTTGCGTTGCGGCGACACCAATATCCATTCTCCTGTGAGTAAATTGTAGCGTTTGTGCGGTTCTTGAGCTAAAAAATCAGCCATTTTTTATTGTTTTAACGCCGTCACTGATCGAAATTTCGATAGGTTCTAGGCTACGATTAAAATGTAGGAAGTATTGTGTATGCATATGCTCTATAAACGCTTTTTTGCGTTCTTTATGGACTAAATTAAGGCTGCATCCCCCAAAACCACCACCCATCATTCTAGCACCTAGGACACCTTCGAACTGACAGGCAGTATCTACCAAAAAGTCGAGTTCAGAACAGCTCACTTCGTATTGATGTTGCAATCCACGATGACTTTGTAACATACAGGCTCCGATCGCTTCAAAGTTGAGGTGATGTAGGTGTTCTACAACAGCTAATGTACGGGCATTTTCTTCTATAGCAAAGGTAGCTCGTTTAAAATCTTGAGGGTTAATTTTTGTTTTGAAATTGGTTAGAACTTCGATGGGTATTTCACACAAATACTGATATTTTGGTATCGATTTTTGAATGGTATTTAAAACCTGTTCACAAGACCTCCTCCGGTCGTTGTAGGCAGATTCGGCCAGTTGATGTTGTACCTTTGAATGAAGTAGTATCAATTGCCATGGACCAAATTGGGCTGGAATGAGTCGGTGTTTGTTGGTTTTGCAATCGAGCTGCAAAAGGTGATCTTGTTGCCCCATCATCACCGAAAATTGATCCATGATGCCACAAAGAGTACCCGCAAATTCATGTTCAGCTTGCATGCATAATTCTATAAGCTCGGATTTCGGGATTTTTAGGCCAAATAGTTCGTTTAGTCCAACGGCAATTCCACATTCAAGGGCAGCCGAAGAACTAATGCCCGCACCAATCGGCAAGTTTGATTCTATCCAAGCATCAAAACCACTAATTTGATTGGGGCGTCTAAGGTTGAGGTGATACACGACACCCTTGATATAATTTAACCAGGCGGGCTTCGAAGCTTTTAATTGTTTTAAATCAATTTTTTCGCTGGTTTTAACCCTGTCGGAGTGGATGATGCAATGGTTCTGTTGATGCCGTTCAAATCTAATTTTAATAAATTTGTCAATTGCTGCAGGCAGTACAAAGCCACCATTATAATCAATGTGTTCGCCAATCAGGTTCATTCTACCTGGCGCCAAAACGGTAAGGGATTTTCGATTGCTTTGCTGCATATAGAGTTTGCTTATTGGCACAAAAAGCAGGGTGTAAAATTGAATTTTCCTTTGCTTGTGCTGTAAATAATTACAAAATATAGTTAAAATAAATTTTTCAATAAGAGGATAGCTGATTACGCTAATTTTCTATGGTCAAAAGTAGTATATTTATCTAAAATAAAAAAAATGAAAGGAAAACAGCATACCTACCAATCTTACGGCAATGTTTATAAATCGACTGCCGAATTATTTGAACCCAGTACTGTAGAGGCTTTAAGCCAAATACTGAAGCATGCCCAAGCTGCTGAACGCCGTGTTTCTGTGGCGGGTGGCTTTAATTCTTTTGATGGACAAAATGCAGGTGGTGATCTCGTGATTTCGATGCGGAAATTTGATTCGATGCAGTATGACGCTACTAATCATACCATTAAAGTGGGGGCCGGGGCAAGGTGGGGGGCTATTGTGGCCGAGGCTTACCGTCACCGTTGTGTTACCTACACCTGTATAACAGGGTCGCATCCTACGGCAGGGGGTACCCTATCGACACATTCTCATAGTATGTGGGCACCGGGGGTAGGTAAAGAAGGTAATTATTGCTTGTCTTTCGACATAATGCTTGCGAATGGTACATTATTGCACTGTTCTAGAACCGAAAACAGTGATTTGTTTTATGGGGCGATTGCGGGCTTTGGGATGTTGGGTTTTATTATTCGCATCGAATACCAACTATTTTATATTGGACAACATTTTGAAATCGAAATCGCAACAAGAGATTATAAGGATATCAAACAATTAGAAACCCGATTGGATGTTCGTAAGCCTCAACGAATTGAATCCTTAGATCAATTACAATCACAATCTACTTTATTCTATAAAGATAAAAATGGCCCCAAATTTACGGTATATAACCGTCGGTACATTCCTGTCCAAAAATTCAAGAAAAGTTCAAAGTTCAAATTTTATCAGGCTGTTATTGCCAATGGATTAATTCGTCTGTTTCCTTCATTGGTCAATCGTATCATGCTAAAGGATGTTGGTAAGCCTAGTAGAAAACGCTGGTTGTTGCAAGGATTAAATGCCATTCACAGTGGTACTTTTTGGGCCGACCCAGATTATTACTGGACCAAGTACTGTAGTCCTTATCTAAAAATATTCGGCTACAAAACCAAGCTCTATCAAATGACACATTTTATTCCAATGGGCGAGGATAAAGTATCAGGTTTTACCCAAAAGGTATACGATTTATTGGCAGAATATAAACTCAAGTTTTGTATGTTTGATATTATGTATGTGCCACAAGACGAGCCATTTGTGTTGTCGGCTTCGCGGTATACCGATGGCTTTTATGTCAATACTACTTTTATGGATTACGTCGATCGCACTACCTTGTTTTCTTTTTATAAAGAACTCAATGAATTGTGCCTGCACATGCATGGCAAAATATACCTAGCCAAAAACTTATTCGCTTCTAGTCAGTTATTAGAAGCTATGCACGAACCCGAAATAAAGCTATTTGCGCAACTCAAGCAAAAATACGATCCAAATTACCTGCTACGGTCCACTTTTTTTGAACAGCATTTTCCTTCCTATTTTGGAGCATTAACTAAACAACAAACTTAGGCATAATTTTCGTTTTGTAGTATTTGATGCAAAATAACGCTATCTTAGGAAGGCAATTTTAGATAATAAAGTTAAATTTTATGCGCTTACGAATAGTAATATTATTGTTACTGTCCTATGGCAGTAAGGCTCAAGTCCGCGAAGGTTTTAACCCCGTCGAGTTGCGCGCATGCATTGCCTTGTGCAACAGCTATACCTTTTTGGATTTATATAATTCTGATCAGACAATAATACCCAATGGATACCAAAAGATATATACTTCGCCGGTTATAGGGTTCGATAACAAATTTCAGGTTTATGTACACCAAAAAACAGCATACATCAACTTTAGAGGGTCGACGAATCGGCTGTCGAGTTGGATCGAAAATATGTACTCAGCCATGATTCCGTCTAAAGGTCTAATAATGCTAAATGGTCAGCAAATGCCCTATACTTTTGCTGAGAATGATTGTGCTGCAGTGCATACGGGTTATGCATTAGCGATTGTTATGATG
>CAJQQM010000001.1 GCA_905480485.1 uncultured Aureispira sp. | reverse complement strand
AAGGATAGCATGACTTTAGCCGAGCTGCTGTATGTAGTAATAATTGCTGATTGGCCCCAAGGTAGGCCGGCCATAGTTTACTTAGTAAGGCGATCTTTTGGACTGCCTGATTTTGGCGGAATGCAGTTTCTAAACCTTTGTCATCGAGCGCGGCAAATCCGTAGCGTAATGAGGCTTTAGGCCGCACCAAATAAAATTTATTTTGAGCTTGGCTAGTCGTCAGACAATGCACACAAAACCAGAAATTGGCCTGGCAAAAAAGGTCATCCTCAAACCAAAGATATACCTTCGAATTTTTAGGAATTTTTTTTATTTTGTTTATTTCCGAAAGACAACGTGCTCGATAATCATCGGCATCAATTGTAGGATACCGTTGACTAAGATAATCGGCCCTCTTGTCCCAAAAATCTACTTCTTGACAACCCTTTAATGGAATATCAATCAGGCAGCATCTCAAAATAATTCGTTGTCCCGGAATTTCAGTAGGAAACCGTTCATTAAGTGCATCTCCATTTAATATGTGAAAGTTTTGTGCTTGGTACATACTGTTTGGTTGAGTCATGAGTCGTCAAATCCTTTTTTGAATAGGCTAAAAAAGATCGTATTTCTGCAGTAGGTGGACGAATCTTCATAAAATTACCCTGCTTTATTTTTTAATTGTAATAATTTAGCGAAATTGATTTTAAGGGCTACTTCCTTGAAAATAAAGTCTCGTTTGTTTGTTGATTTAAACCATTGAATTTATGATGAATTTACATAATTTTCTATACTTTTTTACTTTTTTTATGACTGTTCATGCAGGCTTAAAAGCACAAGTAAAAGAGCAATTATACAACAAGATCGTTTTAGATAGCAGTTTGCAAAAAGGCTTTATAGATTTTAAATATGATTTCAAACAGTATAAAATTAAGCTATACATCAACAATCTAGATCAAGAAATTTTGTACGTAAATTCTTTGGCTACGGGGCTAGGTTCAAATGATATTGGTTTAGATAGGGGACAGCTAGGAGGAGGACGTGTCGTAAAGTTTGTCAAAATGGGCAACAAAATAATGCTGCATCAGCCCAATTACAAATTTAGAGCAATATCAGATAATCCCGAAGAACGGCGAGCTGTAACCGATGCTTTTGCAAGTTCTGTGTTGTGGGCTTTTGCCATAGAAAAAGCCGATGAGGATGGTTTTTGGATAGATGCTACTGATTTTTTTATGCGGGACGCACACGATGTAATTGGTACTTTGGCCCAAAAAAAACAGGGCAACTACAAGCTAAACATTGATCAATCCGCCTTTTACTTAGATCGAACCAAAAACTTTCCCAAAAATTCAGAGTTTGAGGTATTATTAACCTTCTCGGGCAAGCCAAACGCCGTAGATGTACGATCGGTGAGTCCTACCGCTACACAACTTAGTTTGCGTCAGCATCATTCTTTTGTAGCTTTGCCCGATTCAGGATATCAAATGCGCCGATTCGATCCACGGGCTGGTTTTTTTTCCATGGACTATTACGATTATGCGACGCCTATTCATTCTCCCTTGCAAAAACGTTTTATTAGCCGTCATCGGTTGCAAAAACTACAGCCGGAGGCCAAACGGAGCAAAGCGGTACAACCGATTGTTTATTACCTTGACCGTGCTGCTCCTGAACCCCTGCGAACTGCTTTGCTAGAGGGGGCTTCTTGGTGGAATCAAGCCTTTGAAGCAGCCGGCTATATCGATGCTTTTCGTATAGAAATGCTTCCCGAGGGTGTAGATCCAATGGATATTCGGTACAATGTAATTCAGTGGGTGCATCGGTCTACTCGTGGGTGGTCTTACGGCGCTTCGATTCGCGACCCTCGAACAGGGGAGATCATCAAAGGACATGTCAGCTTGGGTTCTTTAAGGGTTCGCCAAGACTATCTAATAGCAGAGGCTTTGTTAGCGCCCTATACCAAGGGAACCGAACGTTCAAAAGAGGTTGAAACAATGGCTTTGGCTCGAATTCGTCAGTTGGCTGCCCACGAAGTTGGGCATACCTTGGGTATGGCACATAATTTCGCAAGTAGTTCAGAATCTATGGCATCGGTAATGGACTATCCACACCCTTTGGTACACTGGAAAAACGGCAAATTAGACTTATCTGCAGCTTATGATCAAAAAATTGGCGCTTGGGATAAAGTGAGTATTGCCTATGGATACCAAGATTTTCCTACAGGTGCCGACGAAAAAGTCGAACTCGAAAATATCATTCAGCAAAGTATAAAGCAAGGTCTTTCTTTTTTGTCTGATCAAGACGCACGACCCGAAAGTTCAGCCCATCCCTTTGCTCATTTGTGGGATAATGGACCTTATCCACATCAACAATTAGACAGTCTTATGCAGATAAGGGCCTATGCACTTAAAAAATTTGGAGAACATAATTTACGCAGCGGTGCCGCTTATGCGGGGCTCGAAGAAAGCCTGGTACCGCTTTATTTTTTGCATCGCTATCAACTAGAAGCTACTGCCAAAATAATCGGAGGCTTGAACTACCGTTATGCTCATCGTGGCGACGGTCAATTGATTACAGAAACGCTCCCTTCAAAAATGCAATTACAAGCATTGGACGCCTTGATTGCCTGCATACAACCTCAAGCCCTCAGTTTGCCAGAAACTGTCCTGCAAAAATTAGCTCCCCGAGCGATGGGTTTACCTCGATCTCGCGAATTAGTAGCCACCCGAACGGGCCTAAGCTTCGATGCATTAGGAGCTGCCGAAACGATAGCCGACCGCTGCTTTTCCCTGATATTACATCCGGCAAGGTGTACCCGTCTGTTAGAATACAAAGCTAGGGACAACCGTCAACTAGCATTTTCTACTGTTTTAGAGCGGCTAGTTTCGGCTACTTGGATGTCTACAAGATTGCAAGGCTACGAGGCAGAAATTCAACGTAGTGTCAATTACGTACTGCTACAACAGCTGTTTCATTTAGGTAGTAACGCTCAGGCGCCTGCACAAATTCGAGCCTTAACTTGGGATCAAATCAATCGATTAGAGTCTTGGCTCAAAAAAGCAGTTAAACAAGGTATTGATGATTCATTTAGAGCACAATACAATTATGCATTAAGTTTAATCATTCAGTTCAAAAACAATCCAGCTGAATTCAAAAAAGAGGCCTATTTAGAAGCTCCAGCAGGTTCTCCGATAGGTTGTGGTCATCAACACTAAATAGCAGCAATAGCCTAATTAAGGAATTGCTATAGCAATGTACTGCACCATTGAACCGATCAGCAGTTACATCAAAACAAACGAATCTTAACGATATCATTAGCCTATGCTACACGAACAGAACTGGGAAGCTTTAGATAAGGCGCTCGAAGGAAGCTTGCACCGTGACAAATTGCAACGAACTATTTATGCAACAGATGCTTCCGTTTATCGGAAAATACCCTTAGCTGTTGTATTGCCCCGTTCGGTCGCCGACTTGCAAATTCTGATTCAATTTGCAAAGGCACATCAAACGTCCCTTATTCCTCGTGCTGCCGGCACTTCATTGGCAGGACAATGCGTTGGAGCAGGTATCGTTGTTGATATTTCCAAGCATTTTGATGCCATCATTGAATGCAATACAAGCCAAAAATGGGTGCGTGTTCAGCCCGGAGTAATTCGAGATGTGTTAAATCATTTTTTGGAGCCTAAAGCCTTGTTTTTTGGCCCTATAACTTCTACCGCTAATCGGGCCACCTTGGGCGGTATGGTTGCAAATAACGCTTGCGGGACCAATTCAATTGTCTATGGTAGCACGCGTACTCAGGTACTTGAAATCAAGGCCTTACTTTCGGATGGCTCAGAAGTGATGTTCGGAGAACTTAGTGCATCAGAATTTGAAGAAAAATGTCTTTTACAAAATTTAGAAGGGGCCCTTTATCGTCAGATTTCCGAGTTGCTAAACGACAAACCTATCCAGCAGCTTATCAACGATAAGTTTCCAAAAGCCTCTGTGAAACGTAGAAATACTGGTTATGCCTTAGATGCATTGCTTGATTGTAGGCCATTTGGTACTAGCAATAATTCTTTCAATTTTTGTAAATTAATCTGTGGTTCTGAAGGCAGTTTGGCGTTTATTACCGAAATTAAACTCAAGCTTGAGCCATTACCACCGGCATATTCAGTTGTGTTGGTTCCACATTTTAAGCAAATTTCTGATTGTCTCAAAGCGGTTCCTTTAGCTATGTCTGTCGGCCCGGTTAAATGTGAAATGATGGATAAAATAATTTTGGATTGTACCAAAGAAAATAAAGAACAATCCCAAAATCGACATTTTGTTCAAGGCGATCCGGCTGCTTTGTTAATGGTTGAGTTTGCTGCAGAAACCGAAGCAGCGGCCGAAAAAAAAGCCATAGAGCTAATCGCTGTTTTGCAGGCGCAGAATATTGGCTACGCTTACCCCCTAATAGGGCACAGTCAAACAGCTGTTGTTTGGCAACTAAGGGCTGCAGGCCTTGGTCTATTGGCCAATATTCCGGGCGATAAAAAATCAGTAACTTGTATCGAGGATACAGCTGTAGATGTGCATGATTTAGTGGATTACATAGGCGAATTTCAACAAATAATGGCTACCTATCATCAGCAAGCTGTCATTTATGCGCATGCCGGGGCCGGAGAATTACACCTTCGACCGGTACTTAATCTAAAAAAGCAAAAGGACGTCGATATTTTTTATCAAATTTCGGAAGCCTCGGCTCGGCTTGTCAAAAAATACCGAGGTGCCTTGAGTGGCGAACACGGCGATGGACGACTGAGGGCCCCTTTTATTCCGATGGTAATGGGCGAGCAACTATACCAAATTTTTAGACAAATAAAAGCCATCTGGGATCCTCAAAATATCTTTAATCCTGGCAAAATTGTAGATGCCCCTGCTATGACTTCCGATTTGCGTTATATCGAAGCTAAATCCTCAGAGGCCTTGACAACAATGTTTAGTTTTTCGGACACGGGTGGTATTCTGAGGGCAGCTGAAAAATGCAATGGTTCGGCCGATTGTCGCAAGCTGCCCCTTTCAGGAGGGACTATGTGCCCTTCTTACCATGCAAGTGGCAACGAAAAGGATACAACGCGCGCGCGTGCCAATATGTTGCGTGAATGTCTGACACAAACGGAAGGTCAAACGCCTTTTGACCATCCAGAATTATACGAAGTAATGCAACTTTGTATTTCCTGTAAGGCCTGTGCCTCTGAATGCCCTTCTAACGTCGATATGTCTACGCTCAAAGCAGAATTTTTGTACCAGTACTATCAATCAAATCGGACACCCTTGCGCAGTCAATTTTTTGCGTATTTTAACCAAATTAATCGACTTAGCTCTAAATTGCCCAAAGTATATAATTTTTTGGCATCCAATACCATCCTTAGTAAAATTCCCAAAATGATGATGGGTATTGCCCCGCAACGTTCCTTGCCCTTGCTAGCTTCGACTACTTTATTTGCTTGGTACCAAAAGCAGTACAAACAACCGCTCAAAATTTTGAGCACGGTTTATTTGTTCTGCGATGAATTTACCAATTATCTTGATACACAAATAGGTATAAAAGCCCTCCAGCTTTTGTCGGCCCTTGGCTATGATGTCAAAATAATAGCCCATCCGGAGAGTGGCCGGGCTGCCCTCTCAAAAGGTATGTTAGCCTATGCCCAAAAAGTTGCCAATAAAAATGTTGCCCTTTTTTCGAATTGCATCAACGATTCAACACCTTTGATTGGGATTGAACCCTCCGCTATTCTTAGTTTTCGTGACGAATATCCAAGGCTTGTGGATCGTCATAGGGTAGAGGATGCACAAAAATTATCCAACAATTGTTTGTTAATCGATGAATTTCTTTATCGTGAAATTCAAAAAGGAAATATAAGTTCAAGTTCATTTACCAAAGCCCCCAAGCAATTGTTATTTCATGGGCATTGTCACCAAAAGGCATTGACCGATGTCTCAGCAAGTATTTGGTGTCTTTCCTTACCCGAAAACTATTCAGTTCAACAAATCCCTTCCGGTTGTTGTGGCATGGCGGGTTCTTTTGGCTATGAGTCCGAACATTATTCGATGAGTATGCAAATTGCATCTTTAGTGCTTTTTCCTGCTATAGCATCAGCCCCTGAAGAAAGTTGTTTGGTGGCTACCGGCACAAGCTGTCGTTGTCAGATTAAGGATGGTACAAAAAGAAAAGCCTATCATCCTGTTGAAGTCTTGTGGGAGGCTTTGTGTAAAAGCGATCATTCGGATAAATAACTTGTTTTTAATTTTTTTTTATTTAAAATAATTTAGCAATTTAATGCATCCTTACAAACGAACTTATTTAATAAAATATTTAATTACAATAGATTATGAATGTAAAAATATGTAAAGGGTCTCATCATACTGCCAATGTAATATACAATTGGAATGGCCGTAAACTAATTATCGGTTCGGCCCCTTATGGCGATGTAGCCTACAATTTTGATGGGCAATATTTGCGTAAAGGAAATTCGTCTTACGATAAAGTATTGTATAATTGGGATGGTGCCAACCTACGGGCAGGCAATCACAAAGAAGGCAATATTATTTACAATTACAAAGAAGGTAATTTGATGAAAGGATCGCATCATTCAGCCGATGTAATTTGTAATATTCACGATGGAAAAGTGCGCCAAGGCAATCATAAAGAAGGCAATATTACCTACAATTGGATAGGAGACATACCGATTCCTATTGTTATGATCGTCTTGATTGATGAAGGAGTATTATAGATTATTTGAGGGCCAAAATGGCCTCTTCAATCCCTCTCAGGGTAAGGGGGAACATTTTGTTTTCGGTAAATTTTTGAATGATTTGGATAGAATGCGTGAATGCCCATTCATCTTTTGGGACGGGATTTAGCCAAACTAAGTTTGAAAATTGTTTTTTAAACCGCTCTAACCAAACAATACCTGCTTCTTCATTGTAGTGTTCGACGGCCCCGTGCTGCATCATTATTTCGTAAGGTGACATCGAAGCATCGCCTACAAATATTACTTTGTAATCGCTGTTGTATTTGTTAAGTACCTCATAGCTAGCAACTGTTTCATCCCATCGACGTTTATTTTGTTTCCATAAGTGCTCATAAACACAATTGTGAAAATAATAAAACGCTAAATGTCTAAATTCATATTTTGCGGCTGAAAATAACTGAGAACAACGTTCGATATGATCATCCATTGAGCCCCCTACGTCAAATAAGAGCAAAACTTTGACATTATTCTTTTTTTGGGCTAACATCTCTAGCTGAAGATATCCTCCATTTTCAGAGGTTTTACGAATAGTTTGAGCTATGTCTAATTCTTCAGCTTGTCCTTCGCGCGTGATTCGACGAAGACGCTTAAGCGCCAATTTGATGTTTCTTGTTTCGAGCTCAACATCGTCTTTCAAATCTTTAAATTGCCTTTTGTCCCATACCTTTACAGCACGGCGGTGCCTCGACTCGTGCTGACCAATTCGAATACCTTCAGGGTTGTATCCATAAGCACCATACGGGGAACTTCCGTTGGTACCTATCCATTTGTTTCCTCCTTGGTGTCGTCCTTTTTGTTCTTTAAAGAGCTCTTTGATTCGTTCAAGGAGGGCCTGCAAACCACCCATGCTTTGGATTTTGGCCATTTCTTCTTTTGAAAAGAACCGTTCCGCATTTTTTCGAAGCCAGGCTTCTGGTATTTGGTAAATTGTTTCATCACTTATTGTTTCAATTCCTTTAAAATAAAGACCAAACAAATGGTCGAAATCATCTAGATAACGCTCTTTTTTTATTAGAATAGCCTGGCACAAATAATAAAAATTGTCGATATTCTTAGAGGCTACGTCTTTTTTGAGCGCTTCTAATAAATGTAAGTACTCGGTAATACTAACAGGAATGCCCCTTTTTTTGAGTAGTAAAAAAAAATCTAGTAGCATACTTTAGCGATATTTCTGTTCAATAAGGGCTAAATCTTGCTCATTTTTAATTATGGCACCAATTAGAGGTACTTTGTTTTGTTGTGCTTCTTGTCGCAAACCTTCAGCATTAATTCCGTTGACCATCAATAATTTAATCCAATCTAACAACTCACTCGTAGAGGGTTTCTTCTTCAGCCCTTGTCGATTCCTGAGTTGTTCAAATTGAATCATAGCTTCCTGGATTAATTCATTTTCTAAGTCGGGATAATGGATTTCTACAATTTTTTCGAGGGTATTGCGGTCTGGAAAGCTAATATAATGAAAGAAGCATCTTCTCAAAAATGCATCCGGTAACTCTTTTTCATTGTTAGAAGTAATGATAACGATAGGACGGTTTTTGGCTTGAATACTGCGCTGAAGTTCATAACAATAAAACTCCATTTTGTCTAATTCCAAAAGCAGGTCGTTGGGAAATTCAATATCGGCTTTGTCTATTTCGTCAATAAGTAAAACTACTTTTTTGTCGGCCTCAAAAGCTTCCCAAAGTTTTCCTTTAACAATATAATTGGCAATATCGTGTACTTTATTATCGCTCAATTGCGCGTCTCTCAACCTCGAAACAGCATCGTATTCATACAAACCTTGCTGTGCTTTGGTCGTCGACTTAATATGCCAAGTATACAACTCTAATTCAAGGGCCTTGGCAATTTCATGCGCTAGCATTGTTTTGCCTGTACCCGGTTCTCCTTTTATCAATAAAGGCTTTTCTAGAGCGATTGCTGCATTAACGGCTATTTGCAAATCATTTGCCGCAATATAATCCGTGGTTCCATTAAATTTCATAGCTATTTTTTGTAAATGCAAGGTAAGCATTTTAGTCTAATTGAGCCGACAAAAGTCAGACTTTGCCCTCTATGTGTTCAATATATGATATTTAGCCGACATTAGGCCCCCATAAAGAAGTAGGCAAGAGGACAGCAGAAATAGGCTAAACCAAACTAATAAGCACCATTAAAAGCGCTATTTAGTGCTATTAATCTGACCATTTATGTATATATACCCCATCAATCAAGCTGTTGCTTTCTTGGGTTTGTTTGGCATAATTAAATCCTTCGTAAATAGAGTACGCACCACTTTCGCCTTGTTTGTTTAAGGCCAAAAAGCCAACTTGTTTCCCTTTTACAGAATCGTGTTTTTCGATAATACGTTCTACGGCAAGCTGACAAGCTTTCTGAGGGGTATAGCCCTGTCGCATCAATTCAACCACTAAGTGAGACCCTACAATGCGAATCACCATTTCGCCTACTCCAGTGGCACAGGCGCCTCCAATAGCATTATCGACAAATAACGAGGCGCCAATAATCGGTGAATCACCGACCCGCCCGTGCATTTTATAAGCAAGGCCACTTGTGGTGCAGGCCCCTGACATATTGCCGGCTTTGTCAATAGCTAACATGCTGATGGTATCGTGATTTTCGACATTGACGGGGGTAACATAGTTTTCATTTTTTTTCCATTCTAACCAAGCCTTGCGTGCAGAATCCGTCAAGAGGTTCTTTTTTTCAAATCCTTGGCTGAGTGCAAACTCTTGTGCCCCCTGTCCAACCAACAGTACATGTGGTGTTTCTTCCATCACTTTGCGCGCAACTGCAATAGGATTTTCAATTTCCTTTAGAAAAGCAACCGCACCACAATCACCTTTATGATTCATGATACAGGCATCGAGGGTTACATTGCCATCTCTATCAGGCAGTCCCCCAAGTCCAACGGATTGATTGTTTGGATCAGATTCGGTGACCATGACTCCTTTTTCGACGGCATCTAGTGCGGACCCGCCTGCCTGAATAACTTTCCAGGCTGCTTCATTGGCTTCTATGCCGTGTTTCCAGGTAGATACAATGATAGGTTGAGAAGGGCCGGACTCAGCCTTGATTTTTGGGCTGCTTTCTTTGGTCGATTCAGTACAAGAAACACCCACAAAACCAGCTGCAGTACTCCATCCAAAAATTTTTAAAAAGTTTCTTCTGATCATTGGTCGAAAATTTTACTGCTAGGGCAGTCGGCTTGATTGAATATATTTGAAGTGAATAAGGTAATAATATTTTAATTAAATTAATAAATAGCCCACCATTTTTTTATTGGATATACTAGTAGCTTTAGTTTGGCTATTTTTAAATAAGCATACATTGATCTAGTTTTAGAATCGTTGATTGCCTTTAATAATATGTAAAGAATGACATCCAAAGCGCAGCTTTATTTTTTTGTTACTTTATTTTCGGGAGATTTCAGGGATAACTAAGGGTCTAAATTTGAACGATTCAGCCGGGGGTAAAATTAGTAGATAATCACCTTATAAAAGGGCGAAGCGTAGGGGAGTCGGTTGTTTATTCTACTTAAAAGTACTTTAAATATAAAGTAAGCTAGGTTTTAGGCAAACGATAGCGTCCTTGCTGTCGGTTCAATTATTAAGGTCGTCTGCAACAGATGTGACACTAACACATGC
Source organism: uncultured Aureispira sp. (assembly GCA_905480485.1). Classification (GTDB taxonomy): domain Bacteria; phylum Bacteroidota; class Bacteroidia; order Chitinophagales; family Saprospiraceae; genus Aureispira. Next base: position 377 of record CAJQQM010000001.1, on the reverse strand, counting down.
ATAGTTTAAGCAGATGCTATCAGTCTTACTAAAAGGGATTTTTGGTTGAATAAGCCAATTATGATTAGGCAAAAGCTGTAGGAGAATGGACAACATACTACGATAATGCTGTGCGTGTAAAAGATCATTTTAAAAACTAAGTAGAGTATAAGCAAGGGTTGTTGTGGAATTTATATCTTTGTAAAGTTGGCTTTGGCAGTTTTGGTACGGTGCTAGCTTGCAAAATAGCAGCAGAACGGTCATTTTTTACATTAATACTGCTTAAAAAAATAAAACCGACCCTGCTTAAGCCGGCCTATTGCAGTATTCAACCGTCTAAAATTAGTGCAATATTTAGTGGATTCTTTGCATAAGTATGTCATTCATAAATAAATACA